>NZ_JBFFKR010000107.1:0-10739 GCF_041555295.1 Ancylomarina sp.
AAGAAAAAATATTTGGATGAGTATGTAGTGATGATGGAAGAGGCTAAGAAACGTGATCACCGTAAATTGGGTAAGGAAATGGAACTTTTCACTTTCTCTCAAAATGTAGGTCAGGGAATGCCATTGTGGTTGCCAAAGGGAGCTCAGTTAAGAGAAAGTCTTGAGACATTCTTGAAACGTGTTCAGAAGCAATTCGGTTATGAGCAAATTATAACACCTCATATTGGTAATATTAACTTATATAAGACTTCTGGTCATTACGATAAATATGGTGAAGATTCATTTCAGTCAATAAAAACGCCTCAAGAGGGAGAAGAGTATTTGTTGAAACCGATGAACTGCCCTCATCACTGTGAAGTATACAAATTTAAGCCTCGTTCATATAAGGATCTTCCTGTTCGTTTTGCTGAATTTGGAACCGTTTACCGTTATGAGCAAAGTGGTGAACTTCACGGTTTAACACGTGTAAGAAGCTTTACTCAGGATGATGCTCACCTTTTCTGTACACCAGATCAGTTGAAAGATGAATTCAAAAAAGTGATTGATATTATCTTTATCATCTTTAAAGCGCTTAACTTTACAGAATATACAGCACAAATTTCTTTACGTGATAAAGAAAAGAGTTCTAAATATATTGGTAGCGACGAGAATTGGGAAAAAGCAGAACAAGCAATTATTGAGGCTTCTGAAGAAAAAGGTCTAAATACAGTAGTGGAATATGGTGAGGCAGCTTTCTATGGTCCTAAACTTGACTTTATGATTAAGGATGCGATTGGACGTAAGTGGCAACTGGGTACTATTCAGGTAGACTATAACTTGCCTGAGCGTTTCGATTTGGAATATGTAGGAAGCGATAATCAAAAACATCGTCCTATTATGATTCATCGTGCGCCATTCGGATCTATGGAGCGTTTCGTTGCTGTTTTGATCGAACATACTGGAGGTAAGTTTCCATTGTGGCTAACACCTGAGCAAACGGTGATTATGCCGATCAGCGAAAAATATAATGATTATGCGAAAAAAGTTTTAAAATCGTTAAATAATTCCGATATTCGCGCCGTGTTAGACGACCGAAATGAGAAGATTGGTCGTAAGATACGTGATAATGAGTTGAAGAAAATCCCTTATCTTCTAATTGTAGGTGAAAAAGAAGCGTCTGAAAATACGATTTCTGTCCGTCGACAAGGAGAAGGTGATATGGGAACGATGCAAATTAAGGAATTTGCTGAATTAATAAATAATGAGGTAGGAGTACAAATGTCTTCTATTGCAAATTACTAACTAACTAAAGGAGGAATTAGCCATAGCTGGATTTCAAAATAGAAACAGAAGAGGTGCTTTTAAACCTCGTGAGGCTCTACATAAGATTAATCAGTTGATTAGAGCCCGTAGTGTCCGTATCGTCGGTGACGATGTAGAACCAGGTGTATTTACTATTGCTGAAGCATTGAAAATTGCTCAGGATAAGGAATTAGATTTGGTGGAGATCTCACCTAGTGCGGATCCACCAGTTTGTAAAATAATCGACTATAATAAGTTTCTTTATCAACAGAAAAAGAAGCAGAAAGAGATTAAATCAAAAGCCGTTAAAGTTGTTGTTAAGGAGATTCGTTTCGGTCCAAATACCGACGAACATGATTACAATTTTAAGTTGAAGCATGCTGGTAAATTTCTTGCTGAAGGTGCTAAAGTGAAAGCTTTTGTATTCTTTAAAGGTCGATCAATTCTTTTTAAAGATAAAGGAGAGATCTTATTGTTGAAGTTTGCTCAAGATCTTGAAGAACTTGGTAAGGTTGAACAATTACCAAGACTTGAAGGTAAACGTATGACAATGTTTATCACACCAAAGAAGAAAAAGTAGTATAGTTTATATAATCAATAAGTTTGTACAATGCCTAAGATGAAAACAAACTGCAGCGCAAAGAAAAGATTTACTTTGACTGCATCTGGAAAGATCAAAAGAAAGCACGCTTTTAAGAGTCATATCTTGACTAAGAAAAGTACAAAGAGAAAGAGAAATCTTACTTATTTTGGTGCTGTAAGCAAATCTGACCAGAAGAATGTTAAGTTAATGCTTAACATGTTGTAGAAAAATCATTTTTTGATTTTTTCAGTTTATTAACCGAGTGATTTAGCACAAAAGAGTCCTAATGGGAACGCTAACATTCTAAAATTTAAAATTATGCCAAGATCAGTTAATTCTGTAGCATCTAGAGCTAGAAGAAAGAAAATTCTTAAGCAAACTAAAGGTAACTTTGGTGCTAGAGCTAATGTGTGGACAGTTGCCAAGAATACTTGGGAAAAAGGTTTACAGTACGCTTACCGTGATAGAAAAAAGAAAAAAGGAAATTTCCGTGCATTGTGGATTCAGCGTATTAACGCTGCTGCAAGACTTGAAGGTCTTTCATATTCTCAATTAATCGGATTAATGCATAAAGCTAACATCGAGATCAACCGTAAGGTTTTGGCCGATTTAGCAATGAATCACCCAGAGGCTTTTAAAGCTGTAGTGGGAAAGGCTCAAGCAGCTAAATAGCATTATAGATTATTTTACTTTGAAAAGGACTTGCTCATGAGCAAGTCCTTTTTTTATGCGTTATATTTAGAATTAAAGTTTGGATTCCCGCTTGATAAAGTCGACACTACTGACGTATAATATCCCGGATATCTTATCATTCAGGATGACCTTCGTGAGATGGGTCTTTTCATTCGATGAAAAACCATCAACATGATTAACGTATGTGCAGAAATTACTTCTTGCTCAGTCGCATTTTTCTTTATAGGAAAGGTTCGATTCCATAATAGTTCTAATTCTCAATAGAACTAAGATCGTTAAACTTTGTTGAAGTCGTAAAATTGTAAAAGGATTAATCTAATTAATGCAAAGGTCTTTTTTTTATCATTCCCCCTTTAGCGTCTTTAATACTATGCATAACAGTAAAGGCTTCTCTGTCAATTTTATCGATCTCTGTTTGAAGTTTCACTAATTCTAATCTTGTTACAAGTGTGTATACGATTTCTGTTGGTTCTAACATCTGTCCCTTGGGCGCAAATCCTTTTTTGCCATTATATATCGTACATCCTCGTCCAAGTTCTTCTACTATAGCCAGTCTAATTTCTTCGCTTTTGTCAGAAATGATTGTCACACCAACATATTCTTCTATTCCGGATACAACAAAATCTATAGTCTTTGATGCAGACAAGTAGGTTAGCATGGCATACAAGGCAGTTTCAATGGTAAATACGTAAGCTGCAATTAAGAAAATGAACACATTGAACACTAGGATAACATCTCCAATGGTTAATGATGTTTTCTTACTAATGAATATGGCCAAAATTTCGGTTCCATCAATAACCGAACCTCCACGTATTGCTAATCCAATTCCTGCGCCTAGGAAAAAGCCACCAAAGACAGCAATTAATAATTTGTCATCAGTAACAATTGGAACCGGGATAAAGTGAACCGATATGGCAAGTAGAAAAATCGCAATAATACTTCTTACCGCAAACTGTTTGTTGATGGTAGAGAAAGCCATTAGTAAGAAGGGAATGTTTATGACAACTAATAAGATTGATAAGGGGATGTTTGTTAGTTCGCTTACAATAAGTGAGATTCCTGTTACACCTCCGTCTATAAATGCATTAGGTAGAAGAAAACCTTTTAGTCCAAAACAAGCAGATAGTATGCCAATTAGTATGAAAATACTTTCTTTAATTAAGTGTGTATATTCTACTTTAGCTTTAATAAGTATACTGTCAAACTCTTCAGAAGATGTGGTTTGATGTTTATCTTTAAGTTGGCGTTTGACTGTTTCACCAATAATGTATTGGAAGAGTGGATTCATAGTGTATATCTTCAATAGTTAATTTGGTATTGAAGATACTACTTAGCTCTTCGTCATTTACCGTTTTGTTCTGAAAAATTACTTTTTGATACTAGATCTGATTCCAAATTCGGGATCAACATCAATTAGCTTGATCATGATGAAACTCGGAATTGTACAAAGTATCACCCAAATGAAAAAGTTTTGGTAACCAATAAATTCTTGAATCCATCCTGAAACCATTCCTGGCAGCATCATACCTAAAGCCATAAATCCTGTGCAAAAAGCAAAATGAGCTGTTTTGTGTTTTCCTTCTGAAACATAGATTTGATAAAGCATAAAGGCTGTAAAACCAAAGCCGTAACCAAACTGTTCGATCGCTACAGAAATACTTATAAGGATGAATGAATCAGGTAATGATTGTGACAAATAGACATAAACTAGATTAGGAAGGTTGATGGCTAAAACCATCCACCATATCCAATATTTGAGTCCATTTCGAGAAGCCAGATAACCGCCCAATATGCCTCCTATGGTAAGTGATAGAACACCGATCGTTCCGTAAATAATGCCTACTTCTGCTGTTGATAATGCCAGACCACCAATCTCTTTGCTATCCAAAAGAAAGGGAGATGCCATTTTTACCAATTGAGATTCACCCAAACGATAGAAAAGAAGCATCCCGATAATTGTCCAAATATTTTTCTTCCCAAAGAATGATTTAAAAGTCTCTCCAAAATCATTAAACACATCCGAAAAGCTTTTTACTTCTTTTTCATTATCATCTTGTGGTTTAGGTAAAGCAAATTTATGATATAAGGCAATAATCAGAAAACTGACAGTCAAGATTCCAAATGTAAATGACCAGGCTAATGGAATGCTTTTCTCACTTTGTCCGAAAAGTTTTATTTCTTCAAAAAAACCTGCAAGTATTATTAAAAGACCTTGTCCTGTAATCATTGCCAGACGATAGAATGTACTCCTAATCCCAATGAAATAAGATTGTTTGTGCTTATCTAGTCCGTACATATAGAAGCCATCAGCGGCGATGTCGTGTGTGGCAGAACTGAAAGCGAGTAACCAAAGAAAGGCAAGAGAGGCTCTGAAAAAGTTAGTGGTAGGGATTGTGAAGGCTACACCTGCTAATGCTGCTCCGATGAGTAATTGCATCGCAACGATCCACCAACGCTTACTTTTAATAATATCAACCAAGGGACTCCAAAGGGGTTTAACAACCCAAGGCAAGTATAACCAAGATGTGTATAAAGCAATATCAGTATTCGAAATGTCCAAACGCTTATACATTATTACGGCCACCGTCATTACGATGACATAAGGAAGCCCTTCTGCAAAGTAAAGGGATGGAATCCATGCCCAGAGTGATCTCGTTTGTTTATTCATATTCTATACAATTGCTTAAATGTAATTCTAATATCTTTTTTCTAATTCGGCACCTTTAAAATAGTGTAATAGAATTTCTTCGTGAGAATAGCCTTTAGCTCCCATAACAGCAGCTCCGATTTGACATAGGCCAACACCGTGTCCCCAACCTGCACCTTTCAATATAAAATCCGTTGATTTTTTTTCTTTTTCAAGTATGAAATTTGAGCTGTACAGGTGTGATTCGGAAAGAACCTTTCGGATTTCTAATTCCTTACCAATGATGAAACTTAACTTTTCACCGATGATTTTTAGCTTAATGATTCGACCTGAGAGTCCTCTTTCTATTGGAATGAGATCTAATATGAGACCAAAGTCTTTCCCCGTTTTCCTATTGACTAATTCAGATAATTCCTCTTGTGTATACCGAACTTCCCAACGAAAAAAGTCAGGTGTTTCCATATCGTAATCATTCAAAACCTGAGAGAGGATGGCTTTATCACTATTGTTGCAGAAAACATCTGGTGAGCTATGAATCCAGTTTTCAGCATTAGCCTCATTTCTTAAATCGAGTTTTAAGTCGGATTCTTTTCCATCGGTAATAGCTTGCAGGTATTTGTGTGCTTTGGGTTCCCAAACATTCTCAAATGTTTCAGAAACACCACCACAGCACTTCGAAAAGCGAGCATCACAGATTTCACCATCGCTAGTTAGGATAATGCCTTTGGTTGCTTCAATTGCTTTTAAAACCGCTTTGTTTGATTGTCGTGTGATCCCTTGGTAGCGTTGGCAGTGATCATCAGCACATACATCGAAATTGTGATGGTCTTCTCTGTCGTACCATTTGATTAATTCTTCTGAATTTTCAGTAACAGACTGATAGGCTTGATCTGAAGCTAGTATGGCTTCTCCTTTTAAAACTTGAGCCATTAGCCATGAGCGAGAGATAACGGCATGCGCTTTTAAAAGCTCCATATTGCTAGTCGCTTTCATCTCTGATGAAATGACGCTTGCCAGGTAATCTTCAAGTTTAAGGACATTGATTGCTGTTAGTTTCTCGTCTTCACGAAGAAAATGCAAGCTGCCTTTGAAGGACTGATTCTCTTTTCTTTCCCAGTGAAATTTGATGCCAATAGTGACGTCAAATAAATCGAATGAGTTGTTTTCGTAATTCTCAGGATTAAAAATCAGCTCTTCAGGTTTGTATATTAAACCATCAAATTCGATTTTGCCATTCAGGTATTTGATGACTTGCGTATCTGTATAGTTTTTCCCGTTTTTATGAAGCGAGTAAATCCCATTCAATTTGAATGAGATTTCCTCGTCGTACATAATGCCTATACGTATTTTAGGTTCTTGCATATTGGTTCTTTACAATTTAAATCATGACCAGTTTTGTGAAATCATGACATAGTTTGTCAAAGACCAAATCATCTAAACTGACTTGTTTGTAAATGCTTACGATATCTTCTTTTGTGATCTTATCGAAATCTTCTTTTCGAGGTGTAATAATGACACCACCCATATCTACAGCGCCTGGACTAATTAATAACTGTTCTTTCCCTTCAGCAAAAAACTGAGATGGACGGTGTTTTTTTCGTGGGAAAATATGAAGTCGATATTTATTGTTTTTGTAAACACAAATCGCATTCAGCATCGGCTCCTTTTCGTCTGCTTGTAGCTTTTCGAGATAACGATAAAATATTTTACTAGCACTCATAATGTCTTGAGCTCTATCCGCCTCGATGCTAATCATTTTTCGGAGGTAGTGGTTGAAACGATACACTTCGAATCGTCCATTCCAACTGACTAGTTTGCCATAGTTTTTCTTTCTTTCGAAGTACTCTGTGTCAATAGGCATGAAGTCGTTTTCACCAGCCTGAAAATGCATATGATCAGGTGCAGATGCTCCAGATTTAGGCCCGTTATAGAATACAGAATAACCTTCTAGAGTTTCAGATAAACTGACTAAATCAGCAATGTGATTAACAAAGTTCTGATCGGTATGATCGTTTTTAGTAACGGTGAAATGTTCTTTGAGGATAGGGAAGGGGTTAACTAAAAGGCTATAATTATTTTCCAGCTCCATTTTCTTTTGCTCTGCAGGTCTGTTCTCGTTACACAAAAAGCAGGGTCTTTTATCAATGGCCTCTTTATCTACTTTAGCGGCAGTGGATGTTATCCGTTGAGGATTATACTGAACCTTAATTTTAAAGCCTTCGAATTCAAACTCTTTTTCTTCAACTTTTTCTAAGCCTTTATAGTTGGTTTTAGCTAAAGGCCAATTTTCCTTTTGTTCGCCTAAGAAAGCTTGTAAGTTTTCTTTATTGATATTTTGCATTAGTTCTCTTTTAAATAAAAAGTAATTCTCATTAAGAGAAAATAATTAATTTGATTTTTATTGTTTTAAAAGGACTCTTGATACCATAATGCCTGATTGTAAACGATTATTTTGAATCATTTCAGCCAATGGGATGTCTGAGATAACAACCTTTTTTGCTTTACTAGATGCGTGCATCAAGTGTAAACGATCATTCAAATGAATGGCAATTCCGGTGTGTGAAACATCTAAGCCTTTTATTTTTGTTGTTATTGCAATCAAGTCACCGTCTTTGATTTGATTTTCTACCTCTTGAATTTTGTCTTCAGGAATATAATAATGTTTTCGATTATTAATTGCTTTTTCCGTTTGTATAATTGTTCTAATTAGTGATGAGTCATTGATCATGGCAGGATATGAGCTTGAATGTGAACTCATAAAGTCGATGGTTTTGTCATAAGCTTCGCCACCAATTTTTTGAGTCATATCAATGATCAAGCCTTTTTCTTCATTATCAAATATCCAATCTGTAAAATAGTGTAATCTTGATGTATAACCACTTAGTTTTCCATTACGATAGCGAATAAATTCCAACTCATTTGAGAAATCATCAATACTAGTTGAAGATTTATTTGATAATATGGATAGAGTCAAGACATTCTCAAGATAGGTGGTGCAATCAAGCTGATGTAAATTTATTGTTAATTTTTCCTTCACATTATTATCAAGTGTTCCACCCACATAAGGGGTTTGTAAAAATAGTTTTCCTGTTTCAATAATTAGTTCTCCATTTGAAAGAGATTCAAATGATGGATCTGATATAAACTGGCTCAAGGATTTAAATAGTTCGATATCAATTGAATCAATTTGTAGAGATTCATTCTGAGATAAAACACTCTTGTTTTTATCAGTTTTAGCTTGACAGGAAGCTAGAAACAGTATTAATCCGAGAATAATGAATAGTGCTTTGAATTTCATGTTTATAAATTTTGAATTCGTCTTGCCTTTAGCTCAATGGTTCTAATTCTGTCTTTATAGCTATTGTGAGCATTCATTTTCTCAATGCTCAGTGAAGCATCTGAATTTTCGTCCCAGCGGCGGCATAAGTACAATGAATTGTATATACGGCCAATTTGGTGTTTTCTTGAAATGGCTAAGCCTAAGGCATAATCTTCACCATAGTTGACGTTTGGAAGTGGTGTTTCTCGCAAAATTGGCGTATAGAAAGCACGAGGAGCTCCTAAACCATTTATACGTAAGGCATTGTTTCTTCCATTTTCAGGTGTCCATTCTTTGTGGTCGATTAATCCAGGAGGAATTTCTTCCAATTTAAAATTGACCATCTGATAGCTACCAATCACCATGGCACATCTTTCCTGATGAAAGCTTTCTATTATTTGTTGAATAGTAGTCTCGTCAACGTATAAGTCATCACTATCGAGCTGTATGGCAAAACGACCACAGTCTTTATGGTTGGCAGCTTCATTCCAGCAACCGCCTATGCCTAAATCATTTCGTTCTGGTATAATATGAATAATTCGCTTATCCAGTTGAGCATATTTTCGAATAAGCTCTGTTGTACCGTCAGTTGAGTGATTGTCTACTATGATTAAGTTGAAAGCAAAGTCGCTTTTTTGACACAGTACAGATTTGATAGCGTCTTCAAGGGTTTTGACACGATTGAGAACGGGGATGATAACCGATGCCTCCAGCTCAAACGGTTCTGTATTAAAATCAAGCTCTGTAAACTTAGGCTCAAGATAGCCACCGGTTCGTTTCAGAAATTCAGTGCATACTTTCTCCATTTCAATTTGCACCTCACGATTTTTTGGATCGACATAATCAAAAATCTTTTCCCCGGATTTTCTGGTGTCCGTTTCTTCCTCAGTATATAAATATTCAGGAATTCGAAGCAGGCCAGATTGTTCAGAAAGTGCTAGACGAAGAGAATACAGACCAGCATATTGAGTTGTCTTGTCTACCAAAACAGATGCTTTTTTAAGAGCTTTTGTATCGATGAAAAGCAATGAGCCAAAATCAAAGTCATCTCTTAAACTTCCTTCTTGATAGTCAATTACGGGATGGTTCTCAACTTGGCCTTTTTTAATGACTTTAGAATCAGAATAAGTCAAACTTGCTTGTGTGTCTAATGCTACTTTAACGAAACGATTCAGGGCAAATTGGCCCAGTTTAAGAGCACTCGTTTTTGTAAAGATTAATGTGAAATCAGAAATCGACTTTTCAGCAATTTCATGAATTGTTTCTCCTGATAATAGAGACTTTGTAGATAAGAATTTGGCTCCTTCTACTTCGAAATCAGGATCTCCAATTAGGAATATTTCAGAAACTAGGTTTGTGTCTTTTAATTCTTTTATAGTAGATCGGGTTTCTTCCTGAGTTCCCACAGGCAGAAAGCAAGTAATGGTCTGATTCATCTATTAATATTGTTTTAGAACGCTTAAGCCAGATCAAAAAGAACGGCGAACAGTCGGTGTATTTTGTTATTGGATTTAATAATGACACAAGACGAAATGTATTGTGTTTTTCAACCTATGAATATAAGATTTATGCTTCAAATCTAGGGTTCAGTGCGAATAAATATTTTGATGGCTAAATCTTTCATATATGGTGTGATATATAATGGTCGTCGAAAAACTTAGAGACTTAAGTTTTATTAAGCATTCAAAATGCAGCAATCTTATTTTGATTTGCTATTTTTGATATTCGAAATTTAAATTGATAGCAGTGTTAATGTTTATATTGTTATTATGTTTAAATGTGAATGTTAGTTTAAATTTATGAGCCAGGATTGGCTTTCAAAATATAAAAAGATGAAAATTGCACTGATTGGTTACGGAAAGATGGGGAAGGAAATTGAAAGTATTGCTCGTGATCGCGGTCACGATATTGCTTTAATTATCGACCAAAATAATCAAGTTGATTTGACTATTGAAAATTTGAAAGGTGTTGATGTTGTTATTGAATTCACCAATCCTGATTCCGCTTATCAGAATTATATGATTTGTTTTGATGCTGGTGTGCCTGTGGTTTCTGGTACAACAGGTTGGTTAGAGCAATTGGAGGGGGTTAAGTCTCGATGTGAAGAGGGTAAGGGCTTCTTCTACGCTTCAAACTTTAGTTTAGGCGTGAACTTATTTTTCGAGCTGAATAAGAAATTGGCTCAATTGATGTCTGGTTTCGATCAGTACGATGTG
>NZ_JBFFKR010000108.1:0-10580 GCF_041555295.1 Ancylomarina sp.
AGCTGACTTTATTCTTCAAGGCGATATCAATTCTATTATTGATAGTCACAAGAAAGAAAAGGTTCGTTATTACCAGTTGAATCTTGAATTGACAAACATTGAAACTAGCGAACTAGTTTGGATGGGTGATAAAAAAATAAAAAAATACGTAAACCGATAATCCGAGGTTTAACAATCAGTTGAATTGATATTATTTTCCAAAATATAAACGCATCAACTGACTTTCTATATAAAAACCTTGCAAGACAAAATGTCTTGCAAGGATTTTAACTTCTTGACTGAAAATCTAAAGTCAAACATTCAACCTTTCTCTTAGTATGATATTCTCTATACAAAAGCGATTCCGATTATTATTATTTTTACTTGCATCACTTTTACTTTCCAGCTGTGCGACTTATTACCAGCAGAATGAAGCCTTCAACAAAAGCTTTGAAAGTGGTGATATGAAAATGGCAAATAAGCATTTGGATGCCAATAAGAAACTACAAGTCAATCGCAATAGAGTTCTTTATTTAGTGAACAAAGGTACTTTAGCTTGGATGCAACAAGATTATACCTTAGCCAACACTTATTTTAATGAGGCTGATTTATTTATTGAAGATCAAAGAAAAAACTGGGGCTCTGAAGCCTTGGCAATTGTTTCAAATCCTAGTGTTAAGCCATACAAACCTGAAGATTTTGAGAATGTACTTATAAACTATTATAAAGCAATTGGCTATCTGCAGTTAGGTAAAAATCAAGAAGCTCTCATCGAATGTCGTCGTATCAATGAAAAGCTATATGCATTAAACGACAAGTACCCCCGAAATCATAAAAACAGATATAGTGACGATGCCTTTGCTCATAATCTAATGGGCATGATTTACGATGCATCAAAAGACTACAATAATGCATTTATTGCATATCGTAATGCCTATAAGATCTATAAAGATAATTACTCAGAAAACTTTGGAACAATAAGCCCAGAGCAATTAAAGAAAGATATCTTAAGAACTGCCAAACGTATTGGCTTCGAACAGGAATACAATTTCTATAGCAAGGAGTTTGGCATGACCTACGAAAGCAATTTAAAAGATGAAGGAGAGATCATTTTCATATGGATGAATGGCTTAGGCCCCATTAAGGATGAGTGGAGTATCAATTTCGCAGCAAACAGAGGAGCTGGCGGTATACTCACCCTTGCCAATAATGAAGAAGGTGTCAGCTTTCCATTCAATACGAATAATTTTAGTAGTAAGGAGAATGCTGCTTTTAACAATCTTGACTTTGTAAGAATAGCATTTCCAAAATACAAAGAACGTGTTCCCTTATTCAATCAAGCTTTGATTGAAATTAATGGTTTAGGTCAATATAATTTGGAAAAAGCTGAAGATGTGAATGCTATTGCATTTAAATGTCTTAAAGATCGTATGGTTCGTGAATTAGCTAATTCAATTATACGACTTGCCACAAAAAAAGCATTAGAAGAATATACGCGTAGTAAAGACGAAACCTTGGGGACTTTACTTAGTATTGCTAATGGCTTAACAGAAAAAGCAGATACACGTAATTGGCAAACATTACCTCATAGTATCTACTACACTAGAATTAAATTAAAGCCAGGCAGTCACAAACTGACTCTATACCTTAAAAGTGGTATTAATGGTGAGCATAAACAAGAGTTAGACTTTAATGTAAAAACTGGTGAAACACAGTTTTTCACCTTCCAAAATCTAGAAACAAGATAGATGACAAAAATCGTATTTCTTTAATGTGCTTTTTGAAGGATAATAAATTTCATCGCTCAACGTTTAAAATCTAATATGAAATCAACCTTACCAAAAAATACAATTCACTATTGTCCTAAATGTGGCAGTAGTGAATTTTCTTTTAAAGAAGACCAATCTTTTTTCTGCAGTAAATGCCAATTCCATTTATACATCAACTCTGCCGCTGCAGTTGCCGCTTTAATAGTGAATGATAAAGGAGAAATTCTTTTTACCAGACGCGCGGTTGAACCGCATAAAGGCATGCTTGATTTACCTGGTGGCTTTGTAGATATTATGGAAAGTGCTGAAAATGCTCTTTATAGAGAGATAAAGGAAGAATTGAATCTTGACATTGAGGAATTCCAATATTTCATGTCATCTCCCAATGAATATATTTTTGGCGGATTATCTGTTTTCACACTCGATTTAGCTTATATTTGCAAACTTAATTCATTTAACCATATACACGCAAAAGACGATATTTCTGGCTACGAATTCATAGCTCCCAACTTGATCCCCTACAACCAGATTGGTGGCGAATCGATAAAAAGGATTATAAAAGCTTTTGCTAAAGACTTAATTAATGAACGTTAAAAAGATTACCACTACCACAATCCTTTGTGCATTATTATTTGTTTCATTTTCTTCATTTTCTCAGAAGGAAGAATTGAAATATGAAGTAGGGACCTCAGCTGCTATATCAAGCAAATCAACCCTACCTTTTTGGCTTGTAGCAAACCAAAATGGTATCGCTCCAAAAAAGAATGGTGAGAGAATTTATTTTGGCATAAATAAGGATTATACAAAAGAAAGTGGATGGGATTGGACTACTGGTTTTGATGCAGCCTTTAGCAGCACTTATTCTAATAAATATGCTTTAATCAATCAGTACTACCTGGCCTTTAAAAAGAACAAAATTCAATTCTTTGTCGGTGCAAAAAATCCTGAAGTGGAATTAGATGGCTTATCTTTCACCAATGGAAACCTAATTATGTCTGGAAATGCACGTCCGTATCCTAAAATAGAAATCGGTTCAACAGATTACTTAAATATTCCTTTCACAAAGGGCTGGTTTGGAGTAAAAGCTGTGCTATCTAACGGGTGGTTAATTGATCACAGATATGCTAGTCATGTCAACTTACATCATAAAAACTTCTTCCTTCGTTTTGGTAAAGATAAAGGTTTGTCACTAGAAGTTGGTATTGATCATTATGCACAGTGGGCAGGAACATCTCCTACTTACGGAAAGTTAGAAGGTGGCTTAAAAGCTTTTGCTAAAGTTTTCATAGCTAAAAATGGTCAAGTTCTAACAACTGACAATGGAGATTCTAGTAATAATGAATCTGACAACTCCTTAGGCAATCATGTTGGTCAAAATCAAGCTAAACTGAATTACAATTCCGACAAATTCAGCCTTACTTTTTTCATGAAAAATATGTTTGAAGACAAAAGTGGAGAGATTCGAAAAATTTACAATGTCAGAGATATTTATTATGGCTTGCATCTAAAATTACATCAGAAAAAAATAATTAATTCTTTTCTATTAGAATATTACTCTAGTTTAAATCAGGGAAGTGTAGAAATAACCCCTTCTCTTTCTGTTATTGGCTTCGATAGCTATTTCAATAATGGTATTTATCGGTCTGGATGGTCAAATTTTCAAAAAGGATTTGGCATTCCGTTAATTTCTCCAACAACTATTGGGGCTGACAATAGCATTCGCTTTGCAAATACTACAGTTAAAGCCTTTAACTTAGGGTTCACAGGTCAACACCGAAATTTAACATACTTATTTAAAGCAACTATGTATAAAAACTATGGTCAAGTTTTCCCTGTTGTTGAAGACCGCAGTTTACCTGTAGGTGATTGGGTCATTTTGAGAAAATATACGGTTGATCCACAAGAGTATCAAAAACACTTTTTACTAGAACTATTACTTCCTCAAAATAAGATTCCTTTTGATATTCAAGCGAGTATTGCTTATGATTCAGGCGATATTTACAAAAACAGTCTGGGGTTAATGCTTAAATTTTCCCGCTCGGGTTTTATTTCTGATTTCTTGAAGAAATAGAAAACTCATCACATTTAAATTATTTGTAGATTTACAAATTCAATTAGAATTTTAAAGCCAGGCATCTTCACATTATGCGCATAGATATTAATCCAAAATATAAACATTTACAGAGCTTTTTGGAAAAGCTACCAGATAATTTCAATGTACTTGGATCGTCCCTATACAAGGGACGAAATGAAATCAAAACAATTGAAATAGACGGCATTATACTTAATGTGAAATCGTTTAAGATTCCACACCTAGTTAATAAAATTGCTTACACTTATATTCGAAAATCAAAAGCCGAAAAATCCTTTAAATATGGACTAAAGCTACAGGAGTTAGGTATAAACACGCCTGAACCAGTAGCATTTATAATTTGCTACAAAAATGGTTTTATAAATCACAGCTATTATATTTCTTTACAACTTGAATACGACTATACTATTAGAGAATTAATTACAGGAAAAATACCTTTCAACACAGCTCTACTTGAAGATTTTACTCAGTTCACTTTTAACAATCACCAAAAGGGTGTTTTGCATCAGGATTATTCTCCCGGGAATATTCTAATAAAGCAGTTGGATGAAAGAACACTGTTTTCAATAGTAGATATTAATAGATTAAAATTTAAACAACTCCGTTTAGTGGATAAACTAAAAAATTTCTCGCAATTATGGGCCGATGAGAAATTCCTTAAGGTTATTGCAAGGAAATATGCACAACTAAGCAATTTAGACAGTGTTTACGTTGAAAAACAAATTATTAATTTCGACCAAAATCATAAAGCTAAGAAACTAAGAAAAAAGAAGATTAAGAGTTTGTTTAAAAAGAAATAGAAAGAATAATACGTCGAAGTTTTTAGTTAAATGCATACTCTAAGTAGAAATAATAATCTTTAATTACTTTCTTTTTGACTCACTTAAAATACAGACTATAATTACATGAAGGCTGTTCTCTTTTGTAAAAGACCCTATTCATTTAGCATCTTACGTCCTATTCATAACGAATTGATTCGTTTGGGAGAAGATGTCTTATGGTATGTCGATCCAGAAATCGTTAATCGTTTCCCTTTCAAAGATGACACATCTTATACATCATCCTTGCAAAAAATCTATGATTTTAAGAGTGATGTCATTTTTGTGCCTGGAAACGTCGTTCCTCATTATTTAAGAGGACTTAAAACTCAGATATTTCACGGCTTGGCTGGAGAAAAAAAAGGGCATTTCCGAATTCGCAACTATTTTGATCTCTACCTGACTCAGGGGCCTTATTTTACAAATCGCTTTAATGAACTGGCTAATAAGCACGGTGATTTTGATGTTATGGAAACGGGTTGGTCCAAGTTAGACGATCTGTTTCTTCAGAAAGATAGTTTCGATAACGAAAAAACGAATCTGTTAGAGAAACATGGGGCTAAAGAGATCATTTTATATGCACCAACCTTTTCTCCCAGTTTAACTTCGGCAGGATTACTCCATGACGAAATTTTAAACTTATCTAAAAATAAAAACTACCTGATTCTTGTTAAATTTCATGATCTTATGAATAAGGACGTGAAAGCCTTATACTATGAAACGGCTAAAACGACTGCGAATCTGATTATAGTAGATGATCCTAATATTAGTAAATACCTAATTCTGTCTGATCTAATGATCAGTGACACCTCTTCAGTTGTCTATGAATTCTTACTTTTAGACAAGCCAGTTATCACATTTAAGTCATCATCTGATAACATAAAATGGACAAACATAGAGATTCCTGATGTTTTGTGTGAAACAGTTGACTCGGTTATAAATTCGGATATCAACCAAGAAGACAGAAAATGGATTATAGATAACTATCATCCTCTAAGAGATGGTAAATCAGCCCAAAGAATGGTTGAGGCTGTTAAGCAATGGCTGAGTCATAATCCGGTACCGGAAGAAAGAAAGCTATCATTTCTTCGTAAATGGAAAGTGAATAAAAAATATGGCAAGATCAAAAAATGATTAAGCTTTATTTCAGATATTAGTATTCTGGATCCAAACATAAAAAAAAGAAACCCAAATTATATAAACATGAAACGTATACTTGTTACCGGAGGTGCTGGATTTATTGGCTCACACTTATGTGATCGTCTTATAAAAGAAGGCAATGATGTCATTTGTCTCGACAACTATTTTACTGGTAGCAAGCGTAATATTGAACACCTCCTACCACACCCGTACTTCGAGTTGGTTCGTCATGACGTGATTCAACCCTATTTTGCAGAGATAGATCAGATTTATAATCTTGCATGTCCTGCTTCTCCTATTCACTATCAATACAATCCCATAAAAACAACCAAAACTTCGGTTATGGGAGCTATTAATATGTTGGGTTTAGCCAAACGAATTAATGCTCGAGTCTTACAAGCTTCAACCAGCGAAGTATATGGTGATCCAGAAATTCATCCCCAGACAGAAGATTATTGGGGAAATGTGAATCCTATTGGAATTCGTTCATGTTACGACGAAGGCAAACGATGTGCTGAAACCTTGTTTATGGATTATCACAAACAAAATCAGGTGGATATTAAAATCATGCGTATTTTCAATACCTATGGACCTAATATGCACCCTAATGATGGTCGTGTCGTTTCAAACTTTATCGTGCAAGCTTTAAAAAATGAAGATATCACCATTTATGGTGATGGTTCACAAAGTAGAAGCTTTCAATATGTTGATGATTTGGTTGAAGGTGCCATTAGAATGATGAATTCGCCTAAAGATTTCATTGGTCCGGTTAATATAGGAAACCCTAATGAATTCACAATTCTAGAATTAGCCCAAAAAGTGATTGAATTAACTCATTCAAAATCAAAAATAATTTATCGTGGTCTACCTATGGATGACCCAATGCAACGTCAGCCAGATATTAGCCTTGCTAAAGAAAAATTGAACAATTGGGAACCAAAAATTCAATTAGAAGAAGGCCTTACTAAGACCATTGAATATTTTAGCAAACTCATTATTTCAAACTATTAATTATCATTTTTTGTTTGTATTTGAAATCCAAACAATTATATTTTTTTTTATGTCAACTACCAATATTTTTGCAGTCTTTTATACAGAACAAATTTATTATCTACCACAATTTCTTCCGGTAGCAAATGAACTTAAGAAAAGAAATTTGAACTATCTGTTTATCGTTAAAGAGAGTGGCAAACGAGATATTTTCAATCAGAATGAGGATATTATTAAAATCTGTGAGAAAGAAAGCATTCCCTATCAAATTGGTACAAGTAATTTAGAAAACTGTGATATACAATACTTGATAAGTGGAAACACTATACCTTCTTTAAATATTCCCTACAAAAAATCGGTGCTTATTGCACATGGAATAGGAACTAAAACAGGAAATTTCACTGAAGATAAGAACCTCTTCGACATTAGATTTGTGGAAGGGGAATTCCGATTAAACAAACTCAAAGAATTATATCCTCAAAGTTCAACTTTATTAGATAATGTTGGGTTTTCAAAACTTGACACTGTATTAGCCTACACGGACAAAGACATTATTGATCTCAAAAAACAATATGGTTTAGATCCTCAGAAAAAAACCATTCTGTATGCTCCTACTTTTTATCCTAGTTCTATAGAAAAAATGAGTGACAAATTCCCAGATGAATTCTCGGAATACAACATCATCGTTAAAGCACACCACTACACCTATTTACGGAAAAAGTATAAGGCTCAACGAAAAAAACTAGATAAATGGAAAAAATACACCAATGTCTATTTCGCAGAATTTGAAGACTATAATATTTCTCCATTTTATGCGGTATCTGACATTCTAATTTCTGATGAATCTTCAGTTGTTTTTGAATTTGCAGCACTAGACAAACCAGTTATCTTAAATCGATTTATTAAACTCCGTTTAAGCTATCGTCTTTTTGGAAAATATAAATTAAAAAAAAGGATGGAAAGCTCAATGGATCAATTCAGAAATATTGGCGAAAATGTTAGCAAATACAAGTATCTTAAAAAAGTGGTTGACACTGAGATACAAAATCCTGATAAATACAAAATTCGTAGATCTGAATGTACTCACCAGATCATTGGTCCTGTTGATGGGAAAGTCTCAATCCGTATGGTAGATATCTTACTAAGAGAAGATAAACCGTAACTATTTGAGCTGTCTACATGAGAAATGGTTCAATCAATTTATAGGTTGTATTTGAATACACACATAAATAAAAATTAAAATGAAGAACATTTGTGTTCTCTTAGCAGGAGGAAAAGGGAATCGTTTGGGGGGAGATTTACCAAAACAATTTATTAAAATAGCTGGAAAAACAATTATTGAACACAGTATTGATATTTTTGAAAAATCAGAGCAAATCCATGAGATAGCTATTGTTATTAATCCCATGTATGTTCAGAAAATTGAAGATATTGTAATCAAAAATCAATACAAAAAGGTCAAAAAAATTCTTCAGGGCGGAAAAGAAAGATCAGATTCTAGTCTGGCCGCCATTCATGCTTATGAAGTTGAGCCAGACTCAAATAATTTCAATCTTATTTTTCACGATGCAGTAAGACCATTCGTCAGTCTCTCAATTATAGAAAATGTCGTATCTGCAATAGAGAAATTTAATGCAGTTGATGTTGCCATTGCTGCTACTGATACAATAATTGAAGTAGATGAGAATGATTTTATTGTAAACGTTCCACAGCGTTCTAAACTGCGACAAGGCCAAACACCTCAAGCATTCAAATTATCAACGATTCGTGATGCTTACAATTTGGCGGCAAAAGACCCTGCGTTTACATCAACAGATGATTGTGGTGTCGTATTAAAATATTTACCACATGAAAAAGTTTATGTAGTAGAGGGATCACATAGTAATATTAAAGTAACATTTGAACTTGACCTATTTATTGCAGATAAACTGTTCCAATTAAAGCATCTGGATTTTAACGCTCGTGAATTAATAGAAAATCAAAACGAAACTTTAAAATCAAAAGTTATTGTGGTTTTTGGAGGTAGTTATGGCATAGGTAAAGACATTGTTAATCAATTCAGTGAAATTGGTGCAAAAGTATACGCTTTCAGTCGGTCACACAATAATGTCAATGTTAAAGACAAGACTGCAGTAAGTAATGCTCTTAAGTCAGTTTATGATATAAATGGCAAAATTGATTACGTTATAAATACAGCTGCGATTCTTAATAAAGAACCTCTGATGAACCTTGATACTGAAAGTATACAAGAAATAACTCAGGTTAACTATATAGGTATGATAAATGTGGCTACTGAGAGTTTTAAATACCTTAAACAAACAAAAGGTCAACTTTTACTATTCACATCAAGTTCATACACTAGAGGGAGATCTTCTTATAGTCTGTATTCTTCAACAAAAGCTGCAGTCGTAAATTTCACTCAAGCAATTGCTGAAGAATGGAAAGACTTTGGCATTAAAATAAACTGTATTAATCCTGAACGAACGCAGACTCCTATGCGCACCAAAAATTTTGGCATAGAACCAGAAGGGAGTTTATTAAGGTCAATGGATGTGGCTAAAGTATCCATACAGACACTATTAAGCGATTTCACCGGGCAAATAATTTATGTAAAAAAACAACACTCTATTGTTCTAAATTAATTCCACTTATAACCAACAGGTACTTCCTCTTTGAGAGCTGGTCCATAATCAATGTTCAGCTCTCTTAGTAAGGGAAATTTAGCTTTAACTTTTGTGTGAAATTCGTCAAATCTCAACCTCTTGGCTTTGCTCCACATTTGTTCTGATAGGGAAAAAATCCGAGGGAATACACGCCTATCAACCATTGATTCTTGGACATACCAATCGGTCCACAAACAACAGCCCATGCCTAAGACTAAATCATGGGGTTTGCTTATGTCACTGGGGTTTTGTTCATAAGTGGTTTTCAAATCGTAAGAAGCCTTCTTTTTGTACCTAAACCAGGGTTTAATAGGGTAGTTTAAATAGGTACAATAATTTGTATTGCAAATGACCTGATGCCCTCTTTTAATTGCTTGTTTTAAGGCCTTATCTTTATGGCTATTCCAATTCCACCATTGAATCACAACATTATCGGGGAGATCCATACCTTTACGATGTAGAATATCACCCCAGAAAATTGCCTTACGTCCTCTATTCCTTAGATAATTTGCCAATCTGGAAGAGAAATAGAGTTGAAGGTTATGGGTATTATTTAACTTTTCTTGCTTTATTTTTAATTGACATTCTGGACAATTATTCCAATTCTTTTTTGGCACCTCATCTCCGCCAAGATGTATGTGTTCAGAAGGAAACAATTCGCATACCTCATCTAGAATATCTTGTAGAAACTGATAGGTCGATTCTCGGCCACCACAAAATAGGTTAGATGAAAAGCTCGTTACACTTTTAGGAACTTTATTAAAACACGTCATTTCAGGATAAGCTGTCAGCGCAGCTTCTGAATGTCCTGGGACATCAATTTCCGGTACAACTGTTATATGCAACATCTTGGCAAATGCAACGATGTCTTTAATATCTTCTTGCGTATAATACCCCTGTTGTTGTTTACCGTTTGTAACTTTTGAACCAATTTCGGTTAGTTTAGCATACTTTTTAATTTCTATTCGCCATCCTTGTCTGTCTGTCAAATGCCAATGAAAAATATTCATTTTTAGCATGGCCAGATACTCAAGATACTTTTTTATAAACTTAGGTGTCTGAAATTGTCTTGCAGAGTCAAGCATAAAACCTCTCCATTTATACTTTGGTTGATCAAAAACATCCAAGC
>NZ_JBFFKR010000109.1:0-10527 GCF_041555295.1 Ancylomarina sp.
TATGAATTTAGATTTACATCATACCTGGCATACCACCACCCATTGGAGGCATAGCAGGAGCTTCAGCTTCTTTTTCTTCAATCAATACACACTCTGTTGTTAAGAACATACCTGCAATTGAAGCAGCATTCTCTAGAGCAACACGAGATACCTTAGCAGGATCAATTACACCAGCTTCAATCATATTTTGATACTCCCCAATACGCGCATTATATCCAAAGTCGGCCTTACCAGCCATAACTTTATCAACTACAACAGCTCCTTCGCCACCAGCATTAATTACAATCTGGCGTAATGGTTCCTCAATAGCGCGCTTCACGATTTCGATACCTATGGTTTCGTCTTCATTTTCGCCTTTAAGGCCTTCTAAGGAAGCAATAGCACGAATATATGCAACACCACCACCAGCAACAATACCTTCTTCAACAGCGGCACGTGTAGCACTTAATGCATCATCAACACGATCTTTCTTCTCTTTCATTTCGATTTCAGAAGCAGCACCAACGTACAATACAGCAACTCCACCAGCTAACTTAGCTAAACGCTCCTGTAATTTTTCTTTATCGTAATCAGAAGTAGAATTCTCAATTAAAGTTTTTATTTGAGATACACGAGAATTGATAACGTCCTTTGTACCAACACCATTTACAATCGTTGTATTCTCTTTGTCAATCGTGATTTTCTCACACTGACCCAACATTTCAATTGTTGCTTGCTCTAACTTCAATCCTTTCTCTTCAGAAATAACAACACCACCTGTTAGGATAGCAAGATCTTCAAGCATTTCTTTTCTTCTATCACCAAAACCTGGAGCTTTAACGGCAGCAACTTTTAATGATCCTCTCAAACGGTTTACAACCAAAGTAGCCAAAGCCTCACCTTCAACATCCTCAGCAATAATCATCAATGGACGACCAGCTTGTGCAGCAGGCTCAAGAAGTGGCATCAACTCTTTCATCGTTGAAATCTTCTTATCGTATAATAAAATGAAAGGATTCTCTAAATCAGCTTCCATCTTATCACCATTGGTGATGAAATATGGAGAGATATAACCACGGTCGAATTGCATACCTTCAACTACTTTTACGTAAGTCTCAGTTCCTTTTGCTTCTTCAACAGTAATAACACCTTCTTTTTTCACTTTCTCCATTGCCTCAGCAATAAGAGAACCAATAGTCTCGTCGTTATTTGCCGAGATCTTAGCAACTTGCTTAATCTTTTCGTAATTGTCACCAACTTCAATAGATTGAGCTTTAATATTTGCGACAACAACTTCAACAGCCTTGTCAATACCACGCTTCAAGTCCATTGGATTAGCACCTGCAGTTACATTTTTCAAACCTACATTTACAATAGATTGAGCCAGTACAGTAGCCGTTGTTGTTCCATCACCAGCATCATCCGCCGTTTTAGAAGCAACCTCTTTTACCATTTGAGCACCCATATTTGCACCTGGATCTGATAATTCGATTTCCTTAGCAACAGTTACACCATCTTTAGTAATTTGTGGAGCACCAAACTTGCGATCGATTACCACATTTCTTCCCTTAGGTCCTAAGGTTACTTTTACTGCATTTGCTAAAGCATCAACACCTACTTTTAGTAGATTGCGAGCTTCTATATTGAATTTAATTTCTTTAGACATTTCTAGTAATTAATAGATTAAAATTAATTTTTCACGAATTGCAATTAAGCGATGTATAAGATATCAGTTTGTGACATCAATAGATAATCTTCATTATCAATACTCAATTCTATACCAGCATATTTTCCATAAACAACAGTATCTCCAGCCTTTATTTCCATTGGCTCGTCTTTTTTATCAGCTCCAACCAATACGACTTTTCCTTGTAATGGTTTCTCTTTTGCTGAATCAGGAATAATAATGCCACTAGCTGTTTTCTCTTCTATTGCTATAGGAGCAACTAAAATTTTGCCCGCAAGGATCTTTCCTTTTAATTCTACCATCTTTTAAATATTTAGGTTTATTTTTCCGTTTTCTGTTATTTCCAGAATAGTATCCATATTACGAATCACTCTTCTAATCTCTTTATCGTTTATTTCAAAACAACACTCAGCTTCTTTCATAATCCATGCCAAACATAAAGTCTTGTCATTTTTGCAGTACAAGGGTTTATTCAAATTTGAATTTACACCTAAACAATCAATTTAGCAAGATCAAAAACGGATCTTCAAAATATATCTTTCACAAAATCAACAAAATACACACAAAATAAATTTAGTATCACTTGAATTTCTGTAGAAATTCAGTTTAATCAGGACATAAAAAAAGTGTCAGTATGAATGACATACTGACACTTAAATATCTTTGAAGATGTAATTTAAAATTACTCTGCCGTTTCTTCTTTTTCCTCTTTAGCAGGAGCTTCAGTTGGGAAAACTGGTACTTCAGGAGCTGTTTCAGTTTCCTGTAGTTGCTGCTCAATAACCGACTTAGGAGCTCCATTGTTGCCACGATCGATAGTAGCAGCAGCGAGCATACAAAGGATAAAAAGACTTAAAGCCAATCCCCATGTTGCTTTTTCAAGAAAATCTGTTGTTTTCTTAACGCCCATTATCTGGTTAGATGATGAGAAGTTAGAAGCTAATCCGCCTCCTTTTGAGTTCTGTACCAAAACGATTAAAACCATTAGTACACAAACAATAAGGATCAATACTGAAATCAAGGTAAACATACTTATCTATTTTTTTAATTTTTCTATTCTTTCCAATTGACTCGCAAAGTAAATATTTTTTTCGGGATTTTTCAACATTAATTTCTCATAAACAGCTTCTGCCTTATCAAAAAGTTTTTGTTTAATATAAATTCCTGCTAAAGTCTCACTTATACAACCGACATCTTCTTTCGAACTTCCATTTGGAATATCAATCTGACTTTCAGACTTTTCGTTAGGTTTTGGTATTCGAGGTTTATTTTCTATAAAGTTGGAAATCAAGTCGGAATTCTTGTTCGATTTTTGCTTTTTAGGCGACTTTTTTTCTTCCTTATCATTTACAATTTGTACTGATTTTACATCCGAAGAAGCCAATTTCGACATCCAATCCGAGAAAGAATGATTTTCATTTGGCTCAGACTGATCATCAGCTAGACTATCAACCGAACTTAAAACATATAAATTACCTCCAAAATCCATATCATAGATTTCAGATTCTAAGTTTAATAAATTTGAATTTGGTGATTTCTTAACATTAGGCTCAGGTGCAACCTTGTTCTGATTTCCCATGACAATTCCATCTTGATTTCCGATAGAAACACCGGTTTCTAAATCTGCAAAATCAATAATTTCACTTTCTATTTCACCTAAAATTTCATCTTTCAGATTTGATTCAGACAGATCACTTTGTTGGGAGAACGTAATTAGAACATCAGTCTCTTTATCATCGAAAGTAAATACATTATCTTCTTTTTTTGTCTCAATTGATGTCTCATTTAAAGACAATTCAACCTTATTATAAGTAACTGAAGGAATTGTTTGCTCAGCTTTATAGACTGGAAACTCCAACTTATCGTTTAGATATAGGTACAAACGACGGCGGTCTGGAATAAGTAAAGCTGAGTTCTTTAGCTCTTGATTAAATCGAATGCTCTTTTGTTGATTTAAAGTCTTTAATAACAACAAATATGGTGCCTGGTAAAATGGGTATTCATCAATAAGAGCTTTCAACTCTTTATGACTATTCCCATCCATTTTGCGTGGATCTTTTAACCAAGTTTGCAACAATTCCTTGTTCATTCTTTAATCATTTATTACAGCTCTCCAATTTGGACAATGCGAAATTCGATCTTCTGAGTTATCTTGTTCTAAGCTTAATGTTAAACTTAAGAAAAAATGAATTAATAAACCTCAATAATTACCAGTTAACTACCGACTGGTTGTAGATATCATCAATAATTTTTTCTAGAATTTTCTCCACAAGATCATTTTCAACATCACTCAACTGACTATTACTATCAAAGTCTTCAAATGCAGAGAAGCTCTTATCAAAATCATTATCAGGATCAATCTCATTAGTAAATTTCACACGAATTGTAACTGTCAAACGGTTAGTCGCGGAAATATCATTACTTGTGACATCCATCGCTCTGGTTTGATAACCTGTTATTTCACCCGAAAAGTTCAAATGGCCTTCACCATCAACAATCTCATCGAGAGACGTACGGCTACGGAATTTTTCTTTTAAATCTTCAGTAAATTTATCACTCAGGTTAGGGTTTACCAAGGGAGCTCTATTCTGAAAAAACTGCACAGAAAAGGTTTTCACGTCAGGAGATAAAGTTCCTCCAGTAAATGAGTAGCTCACCTTACATGCTGTAAATGCTAATCCGATAATTATAATGAGTAATGCTGATTTGATCCAATTCATAATTTTAATTCTTACATATTCTATTTAAAATCTGCCTCGGTAAATATACTCAAAAGCAATCTTTCATTCGATCTAATTAATATCGTATTCCTTAATTTTTCGATAAAGCGTTCGTTCCGATATCCCTAAATCCTGAGCCGCATGTTTTCTCTTCCCATTATGCTTGGCTAGGGCCTTACTAATCAGTTCCATTTCTTTATCTACAAGTGATAGCGATTCTTCAACAAACTCTTCGGTATCCTGAATATGAGGCACGTCGGCATGAGATGTTTTAACTTGCGAACTTGAGAATGGTTGATGCTGCATCACATCCATCTCCTGATCTTCATGAAGCTTACGAATTAACATCGCTTTCTTTTGCTGCAAATCATTGGCATCACCATCCTTTTGCATTAACTCGAAAACCAACTTTTTAAGATCCGTCATGTCTTTCTTCATATCGAAAAGAACTTGATATAAAATCTCTCTTTCCGAAGAAAAACTTTTCTCTTCTCTCTTATCTTTCTTATATATAGCAGGCAACCTTTGCTCATCATTTGCTGGCAAATAATTCTGCAAAATATCTGCTGTAATCAAACGCTCCTTCTCTATAATTGAGATTTGTTCGGTTATATTCTTCAACTGACGAATATTTCCTGGCCATCTGTAGGCTTGAAGAAGCTGTTGAGCGCCTTCATTTAACCTTAAAGCTGGCATGCGATATTTCTCGGCAAAATCCTGAGCAAATTTTCTAAACAGAAGATAAACATCTTCTCGGCGATCACGTAATGCAGGCATTACAATAGGAACCGTGTTTAATCGATAAAATAAATCCTCTCTAAATCTTCCACTCTTTACAGCTTGTGGAATATTTATATTTGTGGCAGCAACAACACGTACATTCGTTTTCAGAACCTTTGACGAACCGACTTTCATAAATTCACCTGTTTCAAGGACGCGTAATAATCGAACCTGAGTAGAAAGAGGTAATTCTCCAATTTCATCCAGAAAAATGGTTCCATTATTAGCAACTTCGAAATAACCTTTACGATCGGATAAAGCACCTGTAAAAGCGCCCTTCTCATGACCAAAAAGCTCTGAATCTATTGTTCCTTCTGGGATTGCGCCGCAGTTAACGGCGATATATGAAGCGTGTTTGCGAGCACTAAACTGATGAATAATCTGAGGAAAGACCTCCTTACCTGTCCCACTCTCACCAGAAATGAGCACAGAAAGATCAGTTGGTGCCACTTGCACAGCAATATCAATCGCTCGAGTTAGGTCATATGTATTCCCTATAATTCCAAAGCGTAATTTTATTTTTTGTACATCCATTCTTTCAATATTGATAGAAATTTGATTTTAATATCAAGCCATTAGAGATCGTATAATCCAATTTTAGCTCTAAAAACCTGCAATTATTTCCGATTACCTGACAAAATTACTACTTTTTAGATAAATTTCTAAAAATGAGGCTCCCATTCTTTGGTAAATAATGTTAATAATAAAACTGAAATTTATTTATCCTAAAGGAAATTTTAAAAGGAAAGGAACTTCTTATCTTTACTCAATCAAAAATAAATAAAGAGATACTCTCCTATTTAAAAATTGGAGAAGCATATAAAATACTAATTTGACTATATGAAATTCATAGGCATTATTCCAGCCCGCTATGCATCAACCCGTTTCCCGGGCAAACCCTTAGCCGATATTGATGGTAAACCCATGATTCAACGCGTTTACGAACAAGTTAAAATTGCATTGGATGATGTGGTGGTTGCAACTGATGACAGTCGAATAGAAGAGGCTGTTAAGGCATTCGGTGGTGAGGTCATTATGACATCAAGCGAGCACCAAAGTGGTACAGATAGAATTGCCGAAGCCATTGAAAAAATCGAAGCTGAAAGTTCTGAGAACTATCAAGTGATTATTAATATACAAGGTGATGAGCCTTTTATTCAGCCAGAACAGATTTTAGCGCTAAAAGATTGTTTCAAAACGCCATCGACACAAATAGCAACTCTAATAAAAGCCATTGAAAACTCCGATGAGATATTCGATATGAATAAGGTAAAGGTGGTTGTTAGTAAAAGCCTTCGTGCACTTTATTTCAGTCGTTCGCCTATTCCATTTTTGCGAGGAAGTGAAAAGGAAGATTGGATGAAGAAGCAAACCTATTACAAACACATTGGGATGTATGCCTACCGCAGAGATACGCTAAACGAGATAACCAAGTTGCCGCAAAGCTCTCTCGAAATTGCAGAATCACTTGAGCAATTGCGATGGCTCGAAAATGAATATGTCATCCAAACAGACATCACAAAACACGAATCGATAGGTATCGATACTCCAGAAGATTTAGAAAGAGTCAAACAACTTGGCTTGTTATAATACATTGAAGAGTCTACTTTAAAAGTAGGCTCTTTTTTATTTTGAAAAAAGTCAAAAAATATTACCTTCGCGGCCTTAAACATATAATTAACGACTCACTTACATTGAGTTTTTGTTTTGCAACATTTCACACCTTGAAATCCGAAACGCCAGTTTCGAAAAGAGTACAAAACAAAAGATGTAAGCCGGAGGATAAGGTCTCGTTTTACTACCATTTTTTTTATTAATAACATCTGTATTTCAATAATGAAATGCCGCAATTTCGTGCGCACAACTATCGCATAACATTGAGGTGCTTTATTGTGATATGGATGTAAATTTTCAACTCATGATGAGACTTTGGGAGCAACACGCGGGTGAATACAAAAAGACACTTTCACTTAGTATTCCTGTGATTATCGCACAGGCAGGACAAATTACGGTAGGATTAATTGATAATGTCATGATTGGCCAATTGGGAACAACCCCTTTGGCTGCAGCATCATTTACTAACACCCTATTCAATCTGGTTTTAATATTCGGGATGGGCTATTCATTTGCTTTAACCCCATTAATTGGCAAAAGCTGGGGTGAGAAAGATCATCATTCCGTAGGTTCATGGATTAAAAATGGCCTCATGGCAAATGCCTTTATAGGTGTTGCCCTGGCTCTACTATTAATCATTCTATACGTATTTATGCCCTTTATGGGACAGCCTCAATCGGTCCTTCAACCTTCACGAGATTATTTGGCTATCCTTATAACCTCCGTGATACCCATGATGGTCTTTTATGGCTACAAGCAATTTGCCGAGGGTATTGGTGATACAAAAACAGCGATGAAAATTATGCTTTGGGCCAATGTGGTCAATACGCTTGGCAACTATATGTTTATGTATGGGAAATTTGGTGCACCAGAAATGGGCCTCACTGGAGCAGGAATCGGTACATTACTAGCTCGAATATTTATGGCTGTTGCCTTTATTATTCTTTTTTATAAAAACCAGAAGTACAAATTATTTACAGAACTCTACAATCAGGCTTCATTCTGTTGGACTAAATTCATGCAGGTTGTAAAATTAGGAATCCCCCTTGGCGGACAAATTGTAATGGAAGCTTGTGCTTTCGGACTATGTGCCATTATGATGGGATGGGTCAGCGAAGTCGGTATGGCTGCACACCAAATAGCAATCACTCTTTCCACCTTAGGTTTTATGATCTATCAGGGACTGGGATCCGGAACAACCATACGCGTCAGTCACTATAAAGGAGCGAATAATAAGGAAGGGATTATTCGAGCGACAAAAACGGCAATGAATTTAATGTATGTCTACTGTGCTTTTTCTGTTATCCTATTTGTAGGTGCTCGTAATATATTACCTCTCATGTTTACCACTGACACGACAGTTATACAACTAGCGGCTCAAATGTTAATCGTTTGTGGTGTATTCCAACTTGTAGATGGCATTCAGATTGTACTTGTGGGAACCCTTAGAGGTTTCGCTGATGCTCGAATTCCTGTCATCATAACCTTTATATCTTACTTCGTCATTTCTCTACCATTTAGCTATATGTCAGCATTTGTATGGGGTTTTGGCGCAGTGGGCATCTGGTTCGGCTTTCCAATTGGTTTAGTTGTTTGTTCTGCACTTTTCCAAATGCGATATAAATATATTCTCACAAAGATTTGATCAAAAAACAAGCTAATAAAAAAAGAGATCTAATAATTAGATCTCTTTTTTTGTCGTTTATATATAAAGCTGATTTATCCTTTTTTCTTTATTTGCATTAAGAGCTCAACATTCAAAAGTTCCACCCATTTATCTTCAACCTTTATAATTTCCTCCTTATTAAATTTTGAAAAGGTGTGGATCACACTTTCACGGGAATAGCCAATGGTCTCTGCTATCTCTTTCCTTGAAAAAGGCAATTTGAATCTTTTACTATCAGCCATATGGGCATAGTGCAGTAAAAAAGTAGCCAAACTTCCCTCTACATTCTTATTACTATACATGACCATTCGCTTGACCTGACGGTGTGAAGTCTTGGACATGGTTTCGATAATACCCATAGCAAAACTGCCATTGGTTTTTATTAATTGTTTAAATACTGCTATATCAATCAATAAAACCCTGGAGTTTTCCATAGCAGTAGCTGAAATATGATACGTCTTATCGAAAAAGGCATGCGATAATCCCAAGAAACGAAATTCTGGCGCCATACGAATCGTATTATTTCGCCCATCAGATTCTATATTAATCTTGGCTAAACCAGTTAATACGTAATATATATGTGTTGCAAAACTTCCTTGTTTTATAATACTCTCATTCTTCTTAAAATCAAGAATCGTACTATTATTAATAATCATACTTACATCCCGACCAGAGAGGGATGAAAAACAAGGATGCTTCAAGTATTGCTCTAATTCTAAATTCTCCTCCATACCAATTAAATATATAAAAGTTTATCACAACAAATATCTACTATTTTTTACTCAATCTGCATGATACAAGGTACTTAATTTTAATTCCAAAGAGTAAGATAACTCACTAGGTAACACGAAGTGTTAAGATAACAAAAAAAAAAGCAAGCCTTCCTGATCAATCCTATTGTCCACTAAGTCATTGACTATCTAGAAAAATCAAAACAAATGAACAAAAACCAAACTACATAGCATCGCTAGGGTGAGATATTTCACTATCAGCAATGCAGTATCCTCCCTACCAGAGTGATTTACTCGTACACAATTGCGTGTCCAGCAACAGATTACGCGGCATATTTGATATTGAATAGCCATATATCTTTACCACCGAACCAGATAAAGAAATAAGCATATGTTTTGGATTGAATTTGCGGTAGTATTAATAGCAATTTTTGTTGGAGCCCGATTGGGGGGTATTGGTCTTGGAGTAATGGGGGGTATTGGTCTTTCCGTTTTAACTTTTGGATTTAATTTGCAACCCACTTCACCTCCTATTGATGTGATGTTGATGATTGTATCAGTAATCACTGCCGCAGCATCCATGCAAGCCGCTGGAGGACTAGACTATCTGGTAAAGCTAGCTGAAGGCGTGCTTAGAAAAAATCCGAATCGGATTACTTACTATGGTCCTATAGTATCCTACTTGTTTACCCTTGTAGCTGGTACAGGTCACGTATGTTATTCTATACTACCTGTTATATCAGAGGTGGCACGCGAAACGGGTGTACGTCCCGAGCGACCATTATCTATTGCAGTAATTGCATCACAACAGGCTATTACGGCAAGTCCTATATCTGCAGCAACCGTTGCCTTATTGGGTATGCTTACACCTTACGATTTTCAATTGATCGATATATTAATGATCAGTATCCCTTCAACTTTCTTTGGCGTATTGTTGGGAGCATTTGCTGCCAATAAAATGGGAAAAGATTTAAAGGACGATCCTGAATATCAAAAACGTCTAAAAGAAGGAAAGCTTAAATCAACTTCTGACAGAGTAGATAAAGAGGTACCGACTTCAGCTAAAATATCAGTTGCCTTATTTATTCTTGGAGCTTTTGCAATTGTCATGTTCGGTTCATTTGAAAGCTTACGCCCGGTATGGAATGTAGGTGGTAAGATGATCAAAATGGGCATGCCTGCAACCATTGAGATGGTGATGATGGCTATTGCAGCATTAATCCTGCTTTTCTCAAAGGTTAAAGTTGAAGACGTTGCTAAAGGGAATGTTTTTTCAGCAGGAATGCAGGCAGTCATTGCAATCTTCGGAATTGCCTGGATGGGTGATACCTTTTTCGCAGCCAATATGGA
>NZ_JBFFKR010000110.1:0-10524 GCF_041555295.1 Ancylomarina sp.
ATGATGCAAAACATCAAAATTTTCATTCCCTAAATGATAAAAAGGCCTTATTTTTAGGCTCTAATTTTAAAACAGTTACATTAACAGTTACAGTTATGGCAGATAATAAACTTTTTAGTGACTTTGCTCCTCAATCTACTCAAGAGTGGGTTGACAGAATCGCTAAAGACCTTAAAGGGGCTGACTTTGATAGAAAGTTAGTTTGGAGAACTAATGAAGGATTCAACGTACAGCCTTTCTACAGACTGGAGAATATGGATGATAAAGCCTTCATGAATACTTATCCTGGAGACTTTCCATATGTTCGTGGTAATAAAAAGGATAACAATGATTGGATGGTTCGCCAGGATATTATTGTTGAAGATGTAAAAGCTGCCAATGCAAAGGCACTTGATATCTTAAACAAGGGTATCGATTCAGTAGGATTCGTTCTTAACTGGAAATCAATCAGCAAAGAAGAATTAGCGACTTTGTTAGAAGGTATCTATATGGATTGTGTTGAAATTAACTTCGCAAAATCACATTCTTCTGTTGAACTACTTAAAAACTTGCAAGCACTAGCTACTGAAAAGGGTATTGCTTTGGATAAAGTAAAAGGTGGTGTTGCTATCGATGTTATTTCAGGATTTAGCACAGTAGGTAACTATTGTCAGACTGAAGAAAGCGCTTTCGCTTACGTGAAAGAAGCAATCGAAGCATCAAAAGCTCTTCCTAACTACAAAGTTATTGCAGTAACAGGTAGCTTGTTCAACAACTCTGGATCTTCAATTGTTGAAGAATTAGGTTTCTCTTTAGCATCTGGTGCTGAATACCTAGGAAGAATGATTGACGCAGGTCTTTCAGTTGACGAGGTTGCTCCTAAAATTGGATTCAACTTTGCAACAAGCTCTAAGTATTTCATGGAAATTGCTAAGCTAAGAGCTGGACGTATGCTTTGGGCTAACATCGTAAAAGCATTTGGTGCTTCAAACGAGGCAGTTTGCAAAATGTATGTACACGGTGAGACTTCAGATTGGAACAAATCAGTTTACGATCCATATGTAAACATGTTACGTACACAAACTGAGACTATGTCTGCTGTATTAGGTGGATTGGATTCATATACGGTAAATCCTTTCAACTCATCTTACGAACAAGCAACTGAATTTTCAGAGAGAATTGCTCGTAACCAACAATTATTATTGAAAGAAGAATCGCACTTTGGGAAGATTGCTGACCCTGCTGCTGGTTCATACTATATTGAGTCATTAACTGAATCGATTGCTGATGAGGCTTGGAAATTATTCTTAGCTGTTGAAGACAAAGGTGGTTACCTTGCTGCTTTCAAAGCTGGTTTCGTTCAGGATACAATTAAAGCTACTGCTCAGAAGAGAGATTTAGCTATTGCGACTCGTAAAGAGAATTTCTTAGGAACCAACCAGTTCCCTAACTTCGGTGAAGTTCTTGAAACAATTCCTGAGTCAGTTCTTACTCCGGAAGATAAAACTGCTGCAGACGCAGTATGCGAAACATTGAAGCCATACCGTGGCGCTCAAGCTTTCGAAGCTCTTCGTAATAAGACTGATGTTTATAGCCAAAAGAACGAACGTCCTAAAGTGATGATGTTCCCTATCGGTAACTTAAACATGCGTAAGGCTCGTGCTCAGTTTGCATGTAACTTCTTCGCTTGTGCTGGATTCGACGTTGAGGACCACAACGGTTTTACTTCAGTAGAAGAAGGTGTGAAATTCGTAACAGAGAAGAATGCTAAGATTGTTGTGATTTGTTCATCAGATGATGAGTACGCAACTATCGCTCCTGAGCTTTTAGAAGCACTTAAAGGAAAAGCAACTCTTGTTGTAGCAGGTGCTCCTGCATGTGCTGACGAGTTAAAAGCTAAGGGTGTTGAGAACTTCATAAATGTGAAGTCTAACGTTCTTGAGACTTTAAAAGCATATCAAGCCGAGTTAGGAATTTAATTAGTGAATTAATAATTGAAAAATTAACAAAACACTAATTTCAAAAAAGAAAAAGAAATGAAGCCAAATTTTAAAGATATAAATATCAAGTCATCTTCAAGAGCTGCTGCTACTTCTCAAGAATGGGAAAAGGAAAACGGCATTGCAAAATCTTGGATGACACCAGAGCAAATTCCGGTTAAAACAGCTTTTAACAAGGAAGATTTAGAAGGTATGGAGCACTTGAACTATGTTTCTGGTTTACCTCCATTCCTACGCGGACCTTATTCAGCTATGTTTCCTTTGCGTCCTTGGACTGTTCGTCAGTACGCAGGTTTCTCTACAGCTGAAGAATCAAATGCATTCTACCGTCGTAACCTTGCTGCTGGTCAGAAAGGTCTTTCTGTAGCATTCGACTTGGCTACTCACCGTGGGTATGATTCAGATCACGCTCGTGTAGTTGGTGATGTAGGTAAAGCAGGGGTTGCTATCGACTCTATCCTTGATATGGAGATCCTTTTCGATCAAATTCCATTGGATGAAATGTCAGTATCTATGACAATGAATGGTGCAGTACTTCCAGTATTGGCTTTTTACATTGTTGCAGGTTTGGAGCAAGGTGCTCGTTTGGATCAACTTTCGGGTACTATCCAAAACGATATCCTTAAAGAATTCATGGTGCGTAACACTTACATTTACCCACCAGATTTCTCAATGAAGATCATCGCTGATATTTTCGAATATACTTCGAAAAATATGCCTAAGTTCAACTCTATTTCTATCTCAGGATACCACATGCAAGAAGCAGGTGCTACTGCTGATATCGAGTTGGCTTATACTTTGGCTGATGGTTTAGAGTACTTGAAAAAAGGTGTTGCCGCAGGTATGGATGTTGATACATTCGCACCTCGTTTGTCTTTCTTCTGGGCGATTGGAATGAATCACTTCATGGAGATTGCTAAGATGCGTGCTGGTCGTTTACTATGGTCTAAGATTGTAAAACAATTCAATCCTAAGAATCCTAAGTCAATGGCATTGCGTACTCACTCGCAAACTTCAGGTTGGTCATTAACTGAGCAGGATCCTTTCAACAATGTTGGTCGTACTTGTATTGAAGCTATGGCTGCTGCATTGGGTCACACTCAATCGTTGCATACAAATGCATTGGACGAGGCGATTGCTTTGCCAACTGACTTCTCTGCACGTATTGCTCGTAATACTCAAATCTATATTCAAGACGAAACTACCATTTGTAAGGCGGTAGATCCTTGGGCGGGTTCTTACTACGTAGAGTCATTAACTCAGGAGTTGGTAGAGAAAGCATGGGCTCATATCGAAGAGGTTGAGAAATTAGGCGGTATGGCTAAAGCTATCGAGTCTGGTATTCCAAAACTTCGTATCGAAGAGGCTGCTGCTCGTACTCAAGCTAAGATTGATGCCAATACGCAGACTATTGTAGGTACTAACAAGTATCGTCTAGAGAAAGAAGATCCATTGGATATTCTTGAAGTGGACAATACTGCTGTACGTACTGCACAGCTTGAGCGTTTGGCTAAATTACGTGCTAATCGTGATACAAAAGCTGTTGAGGCTGCTCTTAAAGCCATTACTGCCTGTGCAAACGGTGGTGAAGGTAACCTGTTGGATCTTGCCGTTAAGGCTGCACAATTACGTGCTTCATTAGGTGAGATTTCTGACGCTTGCGAAGAAGTATGTGGAAGATATAAAGCTGTAATTAGAACTGTATCAGGCGTGTATTCATCAGAATCGAAACAAGATGCCGACTTTGCTGAAGCAACAAAGTTAGCCGAGAAATTTGCAGAATTGGCAGGACGTCGTCCTCGTATCATGGTTGCAAAAATGGGTCAAGACGGTCACGACCGTGGTGGTAAAGTTGTTGCTACTGGTTTTGCTGATATAGGATTCGACGTGGATATGGGACCTTTGTTCCAAACTCCTGAAGAAACTGCTAAGCAAGCTGTAGAAAATGATGTACACATTGTTGGTGTTTCTTCATTGGCTGCCGGTCACAAGACTTTGGTTCCTTCTGTTATTGCAGAATTGAAGAAATTGGGTCGTGAGGACATCATGGTTACTGCAGGTGGAGTTATTCCAGCTCAGGATTACGACTTCCTTTACCAAGCTGGTGTTGTTGGTGTGTTTGGTCCTGGTACCAAAGTATCACGTTGTGCCATCCAAATGTTGGAACTTCTTATCGAAAACAATCAGGAGTAAGTAACTCTCGATCTACTATATTAAAGCCTGTCAGTTTTCTGACAGGCTTTTTTTATGCGTAAACTTTTCTAATTCAGATGTCAATTTTTAAATTAGCACGTCTCTTGCTGTTTAGTTGAGTCTCTCTTTATCCCTGACTAAATAATCATTCTGTTACACTAAAGGTGTTTTTTCGATAAAAGCTGTAGCTTTGTTTCTGTAAGTAATAATTAAAATCATTATTATGGATTCAAAGTCTTATATCAGTTTTTGTTTTTTTTCGATAATTGTTTCCACGTCCTTTATGGCATGTAGTAAAGATGACGAGCCGAAAATTATCGAAGAAGTAGAAGTGAATCATCTTGTTTATGTTTCGGAGGCAGAGCAAGGTGATTATAAGAACACATACTCGTATGAAAGGGTAGATGGCAAGATTCGTCTAAAACAGGTTGATTTATTTAAACTTGGCGTTAAGAAATACGATCTTAAACTGAGATACGATGATCAAAGCCGTTTAATTGAATGCAAACGCTCTGTAGCGATATCGGATTATTATTATCATGAAAATAAGATATTGAATGATCTTCTTCCCTCAGATTATTCAATTCAATACAGTTCAACACAGCTGACCGTGACAGATAATGACGATCTGGCAAATACGAGGATCTATAGTTTGGGGAGTAATGGTTTTGTAAAAGAGGTGAAATGGAGTTCTGAGGATGGGGCACATGTAATGGCTTTTGAGAGATCGGGCAATGACTTAGTTGGTATTGATTATATTTTAGGTTCTGGAAGTACAAGCTCTAATAAAACATACGGTTTTGTTTATGACGATAAGAAATCGATTGATTATTTAAGGATGATCTTACCCTGTTTATATTCCGATCACAATATTTTAAGAATAGTTATAACCGTTGATGGTAAGGAAATAAGTAAGACTTCGTATGCTTATACATACAGATCAGCAAATTATCCTGTTGTAATTCGAAAGAATGAAACTGTTATGAATAACAATCAGGAGGAACCTTACCGAACAAGCATTAACCTAAAATATATTAATGCTGATAATATATAATTTTATGCTCATGGATTTTAAACCTGCCAGTTCTCTGGCAGGTTTTTTATATGGAGTTATTTAGAGTACGATTATAGTGGCATCATGATTAAATTATCATATTTAAAATGGTTTTCTTCAATAAAGCTCAAGTTGATAAGTGTTTATTTAATATGCATCAGACATACTTTAATGAACTGACTCGAAAAAAGGAACATCAATATGTATTTCTCTTCGGAGCTGAAGTATTTGTACAAAAAAACAGCAGATCGCTTCGGAGCTGAGCCTATGCGTGCAAAATTCGGCTACTTTTTGTCGGAGAAGTGGATTTTTGTCTTCCTCGGGGGCTTCTCCTCTTCGAAAACGAAGAGTTTTATATGAAATTTATATAAATCACATGTGTAAAGTGTAAAATGAAGACAAAAAAGGCATAAAACCGCTTCGGCGTCCAATATTTTGTACAAAAAGAGGCTTCGTCTCTTCGGACTTGAGCCCCTGAGTCCGAATTATTCTATTTTTCTCATCGGCGAAGTATTTGTCTGTCCGAAATTATACTTATCCACAGCAGCGAGGCAAGTTTTTTTACAAAAAAAGCTTCCTCCACAAAATTATACCTCCTGCTAATGACAAAGGGATGATACCGTTGTAATGGAAGCTTTTTTGCGGCAAAAGCTGACTGAACTGCCGATACAATTATCAGTTTTCATAATTTTAACCTGCACAAGCTGAACTATGAAAGACAATTGGTATTCGCTCATGGTCTAATTAATAATCTTGAGAGTGAGAGAGTGAAGCCTTGGGTTAACAGTCTTCTGACATGTTTTTTTTATTATGGATTTACTTACCTTGCTGCCTGACCAATTAATGACGATTAAAATATATAAGTAATGAAGACTCCTATTATTGTTATTGCTTTAAGCTTAATATCCTTAAGTGGAATGGCTCAGGAAATGAATCAAACTAAAGTTGATGATCGTATAGAACGTTCTATTTTATTTGGAAGAGTGACACTTGCTGGTTTAAATGACACCCTTTGTGCTAATTGGTTTAAACCTGAATTTAAAGCTTATAATTTAGATACAGAGATACTGTCGGAATTGAAGGAAATGGATCTCACAGGGCTTAAAATGGTTCTTGTTTTAGGAACATGGTGCCACGATAGCCACCTACAAGTGCCACGAATGATTAAGTTGTTGAAGTCGATAGAATTTCCAATGTCAGATCTGAACTTGTTTGCAATGGATACTAACAAGAAAGCTCCAGGTATTGATGTTCAAGCTATCGACGTCAAATTAGTACCCTCTCTAATTGTATACAAGGGTACTAAAGAGTTAGGTCGAATAATAGAAAGCCCAAAAGTAAGTCTTGAGGCTGATTTACTTGAGATTTTAAAATAAGATTAGACTCTCATGAACTTATTCAGCGTCTAAATATTCCTCATAAGAAAATATTTCCAGATAAACTCTTCGGTTGAAAGCACGACTCTTCGCATTTGTGTTTTCAACTAAAGGTGAATTTTCTCCATGAGGGAGAATTACGATTCGGCTTTCAGGAATAATATTCTGAATGAGGTAATCATGTATTGTATTTAGACGTTTATATGCCAGTTCTCTATTGAGTTTGGCTGAGCCAATATCATCGGTATGTCCATGTAGTTTCAAAACATAATTCTGGTGTTCTTTCATGATCGCTATAATGGCATCAGCTTTTTCTTTCGACAAATCAGTCAGGCTAGCCTTACCAAACTCAAAGAATAAATTTTGCAATTTCTGATCTAAAGCAATGCGTTTTTCAGTGAGTGCCGGGCACCCATTATTGTTAATGCTTCCCGCTTTTTCAGGACACATATCTTCACTATCAACAATGCCGTCGTTATCGGTATCCAAAGAACAACCTCTTTCATCAACTCGATAGAAAGGTGGTGTGTTGGGGCAAATATCATTTTCATCTAAGACGCCATCTCTATCCTGATCATTCATTCGGCTATCCTTGGCATATTCCTCAAGCTCTTTCTCAAGTTGATTGATTTTATTGTATTTATCTTCAAGGATATCTTTCAAATATTTTAATTCCTCTAATTGGGCATTATTTACTTTTGGAGATGATTTATGGAATGAATAACCAATTAGGAACTCATGATTGCTTGAAGATATATGTGCTGTATTTTGTGTGTTTACATTATAGGAGTAACCCACTTTGAAATTTTTCAGAGCATGAACACCGATATTAAGACCTATCGCATATTTATTTTTATAATTGACTGCAAACCAACCTTTATCTTTTAGTTTAAGTAGTGCATTTATGTCGTATTGCAATGGCGTGTTTTTAACAAATCGCATCATGAAATTTGGTACAAAAGAAAGGTCTTTTATGCTAGGAATAGGAATCTCATAGCTTCCCGATAAAAGAAAATGACGAGATTGTCTGTACAAATCGTCACCATCGTATTTAGTTAGATTCGATTGATTGATTAGCTGAGGAATAGCCAGGCCAATAGTTAGTTTCTCATTGGTATAATAAGCTCCAATATTTGCAACTAACTCGGTATTGTTATAATGATTTGCCTGGAGTAGATCATCATTCATATCCGCATTTGTCTTGTTTAAATTTAAACGAAAATCTGAAATGCCTGCCGATAAACCCAAACGTAGAAATTGCTTATCATCAATTTTAATCCGGTAGGAATAGGCAAAATCAGCCTGTGTATTGTTGAAAATGCCCACGTTATTATTGGAAAGGTTAATTCCGACACCATATTTTCCTTCTTTTAACCCAGCATCAAGCGTGAAAGCGTGAAAGATTTGTCCGCCATCAAAATCCCTGAATTTTTCATTTCTGATTAGATAAGCCTGAAATAAGTTATTATAGCCAACTGCTGCTGGATTATAAACAGATGGGTTGATATAGTATTGATCAACAAGTGAAACTTGTTGAGCTTGAACTTTAAAATGAAAACAAAATAATAGCAGAAAACTAATCGATAAAAAACGATAAAGAGAGTATAGGGTATAGTGTTTTCTCATGGATGAGGGCATGTGGTTAAATCGATTTGTTTAAACTGTTTTCTTCGTCTTATTTACCTAGAATGGATAGTATGCCTTTAATGGGTGCAATATCATTTCTATTGAATTCTATGAGATAAAAATAGGATCCATTCGGAAGTCTGGAACTATTAAAAGTACCTTTCCAATCGTTTTGGTAACTATGAGAATGATAAACTTTCTGACCATATATATTAAATATACTAACCTCAGGAGCTTCCCATTCTGGTTTGTAACTAATTGTCCAGTTATCATTCCTACCATCACCATTGGGTGTTAAAATACCATTTACCGCATACTCCTTCGTGTTGCTAAAGGCAATCTTGAAATCATGTCCTAGTGAAGTCGATTTACAAGAATTTGCATCAACCACTGCCAGTTTATAATCACCCGCTTTCATATCGCTAAGTTCAATATAGCGGTCGTCGCTAATTAATGTTTTATAGTTTTCAAAAATATATGTGTACGGAGCTTTACCTCCATCCACAAGAATATTTACTTTTCCATCAGATCCATTGGTTTCATCTGTTGTGATAATGTCTACATAGGGTGTTGAGTGTACCTCTAATTCAGGCTCTGCTGCAATAACTTCATCAACACAATTCTCAATTAGTATTTTATACCTTGAATCAATATCTGCAATAAGGTTTTCAAAAACGACTGGGCCTCCATCACTTGTGATACTTTCCACACTGATATTCTTATCGTATAGATGATAGGTGACATTATTTTCTGTAAGAGGCAATTCAATATCTAGAGTCTCACCCAGGCAAATTTCTCCTGGAGTGGCAAAGTTCTCAATCGGGAAATCATTTGTTTTAATCAATTTCAAGTCAACTTGATTGTTCAGTTTGAGTTTATCAGGACAAACCATTTCTCTGGCATAAGCATAATAGCTGGTGCTATTCTCAGGGTAGACTTCTGGGAAGCTTGCTTTCCCTCCATTCCCAATAATTTGTGTGTCAAGGAAATTTGTCCCATCATGAAGTTGATAGATAACTTCTTCTTGGCTGTCAACAACACTGATTATAAGAGCTTCTCCTTCGCAAACGTCAGTTTTATTACTAACTAATTGTCTACTTGTGTTTGCAGGATGATGAACATCTACTTTAAATGTAAAATCAACTTTTATAGGATCGATACAAAAATGACCTTTGGCATCAATACTGTAAGTTGTGGTAAGTGTTGGACTAACAAGTCCAAAGTCGATAAACCCGCCGTTGCCGGTGACTTTTTCTCCAATGAGGTTTTCTCCATCAAGTAATTGGTAATCAGCCGAGGGATCAGATGGTGAAAGAGAAAGCAAGACATTTTCGCCTTCACAGATCACCCTTTTATCAGAATAAATATGCAATTGGGTTTCAGGAGGAAGTCGAACATCAAGATGGAAATTTTGTGTTAAAGGGACTGTAGTTTGACATTCGTTTCTCAGGGCATTTACATGATAAGTCGCACTTCTGAAAGGCTCAAAATTGTCAATTACTAGGCTCGATCCATTACCAGAGAATGAAGCTTCGCTAGTATTGGCACCACCTTCAATTTGGTATAAAACATCAGTTTCGCTGTTGTCTATGGTAATGCTTGTGTTTTCACCAACACAGAGAGATTTGTGACTTGGGCTAATATTTAAGTCTATTTTAGGTATTGCTAGAACCTCAATTGAGATATTCGGACTTAGGTCGATCGACTCTGAACTGGCAATATGGGTTGCTACAACGGTGTAACCTGAATTTGTTGACGGAGATATTGGATCGAAACTCGCTTCTGAACCATTCCCAATAACCGTATTGGATACGAAACCACCTGAATTATTATCCTGTAGTTGATATTGGACACCAATTTCTGTGGTGCTCAGTGTTACTATCGTCGATTCGCCAGGGCAAAGTTTTGTATCATTTGCTGAAACAAGTATCGAAGTGATAGGTGTAATCTGGCTTGCTTGTGTTGTATTTGCTAGTAGACTTAGCGAGAAAAGTAATATGTAGAGCTTAAACAAGTATGGTGAGAGTATATGTTTGGGCATATATTAATGATTTTTTTTATGTTATCCCCAATGTGTGGTTTAAGCTCTGAATTATACTATTCGAGTCACATTTTAAAGAATATAGGGGATGATTTTCGTTCTAAAAAAGTGTGATTTCTTGAATATCGGATCGGCTAATATAATTAAAATCAGCTGAAATTAATTCAGCAAACCAGCCTTTTTTTAATAGTGAAATTTAGACTTTACTTATGATTTTAAAATGATTAATAGAATGGAAACTCAGATTCTATTAAT
>NZ_JBFFKR010000111.1:0-10421 GCF_041555295.1 Ancylomarina sp.
AGATGGATCTATGACTGCAGGCCTAGCCTTTGAAGGTTTAAACAATGCCGCAACAAATAATGCTGATATATTGGTGATTTTGAATGATAACAATATGGCTATTGACCCTAATGTGGGTGGGATGAGCGAATATTTGTTAGACATCACCACTTCGCAAACATATAATAAGGTTAAAAATGATGTTTGGCGTTTTCTGGGAAAATTTAACCGAGTAAACCCAAACACACAAAAGTTATTTCAGAAAGTAGAACATGGGATCAAAACCATTCTATTGAAACAAAGTAATTTATTTGAAGCCTTAAACTTTAGATATTTTGGCCCTGTTGATGGACACAACGTGAACCATATGGTTAAAGTGTTGAGCGATTTGCAAAAAATTCCAGGACCAAAAATTCTACATTGCATTACAAAAAAAGGAAAAGGTTTTGAACCTGCTGAGCTAAATCAGACCTACTGGCATGCCCCAGCTAAGTTTAATGCAAACACAGGTGAACTTCTAAAAAAAGAACCTACAACTCCACAGATTCCTAAATTTCAGGAAGTATTTGGACATACTCTTGTAGAATTGGCTGAACTGAATGAGAAAATTGTAGGAATCACTCCCGCAATGCCTACAGGTTCATCATTAAATATCATGATGGAAAAAATGCCAGATAGAGCATTTGATGTGGGAATAGCCGAACAACACGCCGTTACATTTTCTGGTGGTTTAGCTGCAAAAGGAAGCATACCATTCTGTGCTATTTATTCCTCATTTATGCAACGTGCCTTCGATCAGGTGATTCATGATGTTGCATTGCAAAATGTTGATGTAGTCTTCTGTATAGATAGAGGTGGCTTGGTTGGCGCTGATGGTGCAACGCATCATGGTGTATACGATTTAGCTTTCTTCCGTTGTATCCCAAATATGACAATATCATCTCCTTTGAATGAGGAAGAATTACGTAATCTAATGTACACCGCTCAGTTGGGTGGTAAAGGGGCTTTTTCTATTCGATACCCAAGAGGCACAGGCCGCGAGTTGAATTGGAGAACACCATTCAAAGAAATAGAAGTCGGTAAGGGGCAAAAATTAAGAACTGGAAAAGATTTAGCTATCCTATCTATTGGCCCAATTGGCATGCAAGCATCTGATGCAATTGATGAATTAGAAAAACAAGGGCACTCAATTGCCCATTACGATATACGTTTTCTTAAACCTATCGACAAAGATTTACTTCACGAAGTATTCAAAAACCATCAGAATATCATCACAATTGAAGATGGTTCTATTATTGGAGGTTTAGGATCGGCTGTTTTGGAATTCATGAGTGATAATGGCTACGCTTCCAAAATTAAACGTTTAGGTGTTCCTGATAGATGGGTTGAACATGGGTCCCAAGAAGACCTTTATAAGGAATGCGGTTTCGATAAGGAAGGTATTATGGAAACTTGCATTAACCTACTAAGTTAAAGTCAGGTAATACCTACTCTAAACAATCCAGATACATTTAGTTATTACCACAAGCTGATTAAAATTTGGCGTGGCAATCATTTTAAGCATTAAATCACCATTACAAAACGGAGCAATAACCTTTTCAGCATTAAATCGTCACTACAAAACGGGGTAATGTCCTTTTAAGGCATAAATTCCTCACTACACTACGGGGTAACGCCCTTTTCAGTATTAAAAGCATACTACTCTGCAGGGTAATGTGCTTTTAAAGCATGAATTCCTCTCTACGCTATGGGGTAATGATCTTTTTAAGCCTTAAAAGCATACTACACCAAAATTTCGCCTACTTTTCAGCCTTTGTACAACATTATCCACTTTTTTAATGATCAAAAGCACCACATATAAAAAATGGTGCTTTTGATCATTAATCCTTTTCAGGATAATATTTAGCGTAAGTAAGAATTCAACATCCAAAGTGTTTTTTCTGTCTGAGAAATGTAATCGCTCATTAAGCTAACTGTTCCTTCGTCTTCGGCATCACTAGCCAAGCTAAGAATTTCACGTTCTTTTAAAATTAATAAGGAAAAGTTCTTTACGACAACTTCTATACCTTCGATCCCATTGGTTATTCCTTTCTCTTCTTTCAATTCCGATACCTTAAGGTAATCTGAGAAAGTATGTAGAGGCTCACCTTCAAGTGTTAAGATTCTTTCAGCAATTTCATCAACTTTAATCACAGCATCATTATATAATTCTTCAAATTTTAAATGCAATTCAAAAAACTCACGCCCTTTAATATTCCAATGCAGACCTCTTAAATTTTGATAGAACATTTGGTAGTTTGCAAGCAAATTATTCAATTTCCCATTTAATACGTTTGCTTTTTCCTGATCTATTCCTATTAGATTTTTCATCTTAGTTCTTTTTTATTCGTGATAAGCAAAAGCCTAATTTTGTTTGAGTATCTATTTATTTTTTTTAACACTACAAATATGAAACAAAAACAAACATAGATCAAATCGATTGTTTTTATATTTACATAGGCGTTCGCTATTTGCATTATCAATACGCCATTGATAGTACATTCCAAGATCAGTTTCAGAAAAAATAAAATTGCAAGATATTTATCTGTTCATATATGTCACTGCTATATGAATTGCCACGACATCGTTTCCGCTCAAATATTCCTCATTTAAGTTAGAGTGGATCACAACGATAGAATAAAAATCACTACTTTTGCGCCCTTGTAAACAAAATTTTTGACTAGATAAAGTATGGTAGAATTTTTTAAGCGGAAAGCCGCAAATTCAAAAGATGATATTCTTTCAGGTTTAACAGTGTCCTTAGCACTGGTTCCAGAAGCTGTAGCATTTGCCTTTGTTGCAGGTGTTGATCCACTAGTTGGTCTTTACGCCGCTTTTATGATTGGTTTGATCACATCCGTTTTTGGTGGTCGTCCAGGAATGATTTCAGGAGCTACTGGTGCACTAGCTGTAGTGATGGTGAGCCTTGTAAAAGATGGTAACCAAATGGGATTAGATATGATTGAGCCTATTCAAAACATGGGGTTAAATTATTTATTCGCAACCGTAGTTCTAGCTGGAGTTATTCAGTTTTTAGCAGGGATCTTCAAATTTGGTAAATTTGTCAGACTCATTCCTCACCCCGTAATGATGGGTTTTGTAAATGGTTTGGCCATTGTTATTTTCATGTCACAACTAGGCATGTTTACTCATAAAATAGATGGAGAATCTGTTTGGCTGATAGGCAGTGCTCTATATACAATGATCGGATTGGTTGTATTAACCATGGGTATTATGTACCTACTACCTAAGATCACAACTAAAGTTCCTGCAGCTCTAGCAGCGATTCTTACTGTTTCAGCTATTGCCATTTTTGGTGGATTAGATGTGAGTACAGTAGGTTCATTCATCCGTGATGGAGGTGGCTCCGGACTAAAAGGTGGTTTGCCAACTTTTCAATCTCAACTATTCACAATGGTGCCTCTGAATTTAGAGACAATCAAATTCATCTTACCATATGCATCTATCATTGCTGCTATCGGATTAATTGAATCCCTAATGACTCTTAACCTACTTGATGAGATTACTGAAACTCGTGGAAATGGTAACCGCGAATGTATGGCACAGGGAGCTGCAAATATCGTCACTGGTTTCTTTGGTGGTATGGGTGGATGTGCCATGATTGGTCAATCACTTATCAACGTAAAATCTGGTGGACGTGGTCGCTTGTCTGGTATTATTGCTGCACTAACACTCTTAGCATTTATTCTTTTTGCTTCTCCACTTATCGAGCAGGTACCTATTGCTGCTTTGGTTGGTGTGATGTTTATGGTTGTAATCGGAACTTTTGCCTGGGCAACCTTTGGCATCATGAATAAGATTCCTCGTACTGATGCCTTTGTTATTATACTTGTAACAGGTTTAACAGTCATGTTCGACCTTGCCATTGCAGTATTAGCTGGTGTTATAGTATCTGCTTTAGTATTTGCATGGCAAGATGCTAAACGTATTCGTGCACGTAAATCGGTAAGAGAAGATGGTACTAAGGTTTATGAAATTTGGGGGCCACTATTCTTCGGATCAATCACCACATTTAATTCAAAATTCGATGTTCATGGCGATCCTCAGGATGTTGAAATTGATTTCATAGAATCGAGAGTTGCTGACCATTCAGGAATTGAAGCGATCAGTAATTTAGTAGATAAGTATGAAAATGCTGGGAAAAGTATTAAATTGAAGCATCTTAGTGCGGACTGTATCACACTATTGCAACGTGCAGATTCACGTTTTAATGCTGTAATCATTCGCGATATTGACGATCCTCGTTACTATGTTGTTACTGATAAAGTGAAGATCGGATAAAGATTTTTTTTTCTCTGGGGTGAAAGTCACAGAGTTTTTTTTCACCTCTCCAACGCTTGTTGGAGAGGTGTTTTTATTTTATGTGCTTATCTAATTTATATCTTAAGCATCTCCTGAACGATTGGTCGTAATCCACTAAAGAAGAATTCTACTGCGATTACCATCACAATTAATCCCATCAAGCGCATGAGAATTTTATTACCCGTATCTCCTAGAAATTTTATAATTCGGGATGAACTCCAAAGAATAATATAAGTCAAAAGACAAGTAAGAAAAATCGCACCAACTAAAATTATCTTTGATTCAATACTCCCCGCCTCTTCCATCAAAACGATCCCATTCGTAATAGCTCCTGGTCCGCAAATCATTGGAATTGCAAGAGGTGTAATGGAAACATCATTCACATATTCGTTTATTTCGCTTTCACTTACCTTGATTTTGCTCAATCGTGCCTGAAGCATATCTTGCCCCATGATAAAGAAAATAACACCTCCTACTATCTTAAGACTGTTAACAGATATTCCAAAGAATTGAAATAACAACTGTCCCGAGAAGGCAAATGCAACCAGAGCTAAAAACGATACGATGGTTGCTTTTCTTGCTGTTTTCTTTCTTTGCTCGGCGTTCAAATCACCCGTAATCGTCATGAAAATTGGCATCACGCCAAGCGGATTAATCAGTGTAAAAAACGAAGTGACTGCCAAGAGTCCAAAAGTCCAATATTCATTCATTTTAAAAATTCAGTTTATTTTAAGCCTAGTTTCTTCGCTATCTCCAGAGGTATAGCATCTTTGTGCATCAATACTGATACGCTTTTGTATTCTACGAATGGTTTCGATGCATAGAAATAGCCTTCATGTGAATTCAAATCGGTTCCCCATGAATTTTTCACCAAGTAATACTTACTTCCATTCTGATCCTTTGCAGTCCCAACAATATGCATCATATGGTCCTCAGTAGACTCGTAGTTATCGAACGCTACCTGACGCATCTCTTGGGTGATTTCTTTTTCTTTCACAGGATATTCAGTTCCATAAACCGACTTCTGATCTTTACTCATATTCTGCCACTTTGAAATCTCAGAATCAGCCATATTTTTTGATTCCGTTTCTGGAACTACTGCAACACCTTTTCTGAAAGCAAATCCTTTTTCACTCACATCGCTTCCCCAGGCAATAGTATAGCCCTTCTCAATTGCATAATCAACAACTTGCATCATCTCATCCATTGGCACATTTAATACTTCGCCCAAAGACCAATTGTCAGCACCTTCGAAAATAAAACTCTCATAAAATGGGTGATGGGTATATGAAGTAATCGTTACGTAATCATCCATATTCAAACCCAAGTCTGATGTGAATGATTTTGTATTGAATTCTTTTCCTTTATACATGAATGACCCAGGAATATCTCCCAAATAAGCATCCAATACACCATCGAAACCTTTCATCCAAATAGGTGTGATTTTTTTGTTCTTATTTTTCACAACGGCATTAACATAGGCCTTCAAAATAACATCCATCTCGCCATGTACAGGAAGTGTTTCATCAAAAGTATTCCCTGTATAGGCCTCCTGTGGAAGAATACCGAATTGCTTAATCACATTTAAGGCATCCCAACCTTCAGCTCCTGCCGAAAAGCTCTTCATTCCATGAAAGCGTACATAATCCTTAGCCCTTAGGTGATAATTTCTATTCACAATAAACATTTCAGAAAGATCGAACTCACCTTTTCCTATTCGAATCAGTTCTGACTCTAGAAAAGAACTCATGGCATAAGCCCAACAGGTTCCTGATCGATGCTGATCTTTTACTTCCGTGGCTTTCAGTTGCTTTTCAATAGTAAATTGATAGCTTTTCTTTTCTTCTTTTTTCTTTCCAAATGATGATGAAACAGATCCCAAAATCAAAAGGATTGCGATTATAATTTTAGTATTCATTTTAAATATAAATTTTGGTAGTATAAATATGCATAAGTATTGGTAATACAATTCTTTGCTTGTATTTTTGAAGATCAAAATACAAAACTAATGATTATTGACATCATAGTTTCATATTAATTCAGAAGGAAAAAAGTAAACATCAATAAATTAAAAACACAAACAAATGAACAAACTAGCATCCTTGGCCTTAATCGCCATCTTTAGTTTAGGATTTACATCTTGTAAAGAAAAAGCTGCTAAAGAAAAGCAATGTTGCAAGAAGGAACACGTATCTCCTCTTCAGGAAAAAGTTAATGCTTACGCTGAAGTTGAATTGAAAACTGACATCTCAGTACTTACTGAAAAGGAAAAGCAAATGCTTCCTATCATGATAGAAGTAGCTGAAATTATGGAAGAGATTTTCTGGAAGGATGCTATTGGTGACAAAACAGAATTCCTTTCAAAATTGACAGATCCTGCTGAAATTGCTTATGCAAAAATCAATTATGGACCTTGGGATAGATTAGCAAACAATGCGCCGTTCATCGATTCTTTTGGTAAAAAACCAGCTGGAGCGAACTTCTACCCAGCTGATATGACTGCTGAAGAATTTGATGCTATCGATGATGAGTTAAAAACAAGTACTTATTCTGTTGTTCGTCGTGACGAAAATGGAAAGCTTATTGTTCTTCCTTACCACGTGGCTTACAAAGAGCAACACGCTAAAGCTGCTGAATTACTTTTAAAAGCTGCTGCTTTGGCAGAAGATGCAGGTCTAAAAAAGTATTTAGAGTTACGTGCTGAGGCCTTATTAACTGATGACTATTTAGCTTCAGATATGGCTTGGATGGACATGCAAGACAATACAATTGACTTCGTTGTTGGTCCTATCGAAACTTACGAAGATGCTCTTTACGGATACAAAGCTTCTCACTCTGCTCAAATTCTAGTTAAGGATAAAGTTTGGTCTAAAACACTTTCTCGTTTTGGTGCTCTTCTTCCTCGTTTACAAGAAAGTCTTCCTGTTCCTGCAAAGTATAAAGCTGAAAAAGCAAATGCGAATGCAGATATGAACGCTTATGACGTAATTTACTACGGTGGTGATTGTAACGCAGGTAGCAAGAATATCGCTATTAACCTACCAAACGACCCAAGAGTACATCTTGCAAAAGGTAGCCGTAAACTTCAGTTGAAGAATGCGATGCAAGCTAAATTTGATAAGATTTTAGTTCCTATCTCAAATCTGTTGATTGACGAAAGCCAGCGTAAGAACGTTAAATTCGATGCTTTCTTCGAGAACACAATGTTCCATGAAGTAGCTCACGGTTTAGGTATCAAATACACACTTGCTGATCAAACATTAACAGTTCGTAAAGCACTTAAGGATGCTTATACTTCAATTGAAGAAGGTAAAGCTGACATTTTAGGTCTTTATATGGTGACTAAATTAGCTGAGTGGGGCGAGATTAAAGACAAAGATCTAATGGATAACTACGTAACCTTTATGGCTAGTACATTCCGTTCTGTTCGTTTTGGAGCTTCAAGTGCTCACGGTAAGGCTAACATGATTCGTTTCTACCACTTTGAAGAGACAGGTGCTTTCACTCGTGACGAAGCAACTGGAACATACAAAGTTGATTTCGAGAAGATGAAAGCTGCAATGATCTCTATGGGTGAAATGTTGATGGTTCTTCAAGGAGACGCTAACTACGAAGGCGCTAAGAAATTGATCGCTGAAAAAGGGAACATCGGAGAATCTCTTCAAGCAGACCTGGATCGCGTAAACAATGCTGGTATTCCTAAGGATATCGTCTACAAACAAGGTATGAAAGTACTAGGATTGTAAAACCTAAACTTTAAGATACAGAAAAGCGGCTACTTCATAAGAGGTAGCCGCTTTTTATATAGTCGATATTTTAAAATATTAAGCTTTTGTATTCACCATCCAAATTGAGAAAACATTCAAATAGTTCCAGAATGAAATAACTAATTCTTCTGGTGCATCAAGTTTAGGTAGAATTTCTCTATAAGCATCCAACCATAAGACTCGTGCTTGAGGCGTAATTTTAAAATGTGCATGACGACTCACCAACATCGGGCTTCCCTGATTTTGATTAAAATAATCGGGACCGCCTAAAGCTTGAATAAAAAAATCTGATGAGCGCAGCTTAGCTGCCTCAAATTCCTTATCCCAACGTGGAAACATTTCTCCAATTTCACCTTTGCGTAAAATATCATAATGATCGCTCACCATCTTTCTCACGCCTTCTTCTCCTATACAATCTAATAATCTGACATCAGGACGCGTTACTTGAGGCCGTCCTCCCCCCTCAGGAACAGGAGCAATTTCTAATTTCATATTTAAGATCTTCATATAATAGCCACAATAAAGTCACCATATCAATTTAAAATATGGTTCGTTTCATATTTAATTACAAAATACAAATTAAATACTTTCAAGTCTTAATTTACCATTTTAAGCGAAGATTTTTAATCTGACATATTTTTTATAGATTTATGAGATCAAAACCTTACAATGTAGACAAGTTTTCTTGTTAAAAAATGACACAATATGGATACAAGCAAAGTTGATTTATTCCTGATGACAAATGCTAAATATTTTGAAAGTTATCAAATATCTACAATCAAAGATATGATTCAAGATTTAGATGATGATAAGTTCATTATTCTGCAAACCTTAAACTTAAAGGATCCAACTATTGCACTTATTCTGTCACTTTTAAATATTGTAGCACCCTTTTCATTCGATCGCTTTTTTATTGGTGACATCGGTTTAGGTATCATTAAATTATTAACCTGTGGTGGTCTTTTTATTTGGATAATCGTTGATTGGTTTATTATTATGGAGCGAACACGTCAGGTTAACTTCGAAAAGCTTCAACAAGCATTAATGTATAATGCCTAAGAAGCGATTATACCAGCTCGTTGCTCTACTTTCAGTTTTAGCTTACAGCTGGCTTATCTACAATTCCTTCTTTCTTAACACTAGCGAAGAAGGAATTACTATTTGTTGGTTTAAGACCATAAGTGGACTGCCCTGTCCAGCCTGTGGTTCTACCACTGGAATTGTAGAAATATTTAAGGGTAATTTTCACAAGGCCTTCCATTATAATCCATTTGCCTACAGCTCGCTTTTCATACTAATAGTATCTTCATTCTGGGTAACTTATGATGTTTCTACCAAAAAGGATGGCTTCTATAGGTTTTACTTGTCTGTCAACAACAGTCTAAAAAAAAAGAGAATAATCATACCAATTATCCTCCTGTTTCTTATCATATGGATTTGGAATATCTACAAAGCTATTCACTAAGTTTATTCTCAAGTTAATTCATGATATTTCGAGGTTTCCCCTCTAGCCATAGCTTAATATTATCAATCACAATATCAATACGCTTATCGAATGATTCATGACTGGCAAATGCCAAGTGTGGCAACATGATTAGGTTTGGTGCCGTAAATAAGATATGTTCTTTTTCCAAAGGAGGCTCCTTCTCGTAAACATCAACAGCTGCACCTGCAATTTCTCCATCTTCGAGAGCTTTGCAAAGTGCCTGACTATCTACAACTGGCCCTCTTGCAGTATTAATAAGTATAGCTGTTTCTTTCATCGTTTTGAATTCTTCAGCTCCTATCATTCCCTTTGTTTCTTCAGTCAAAGGGGTATGCAGAGAGATAATATCTGCTTCTTTTAATAGAGTTGGCATGTCAACAAATTCAACACCTTCAATCTGCTTTTCTGTTCGGCTATATGCCAACACTCTACAATTAAACACTCTGGCCATTTCTGCAACCCTTAGGCCGATGGCACCTGCACCAATAATTCCCAAACATTTACCATTAAGCTCTGTTCCTAAAAAAGTACCACGATTACCTCCAAAACGAGTAATCGCATCCCCCCCTACAATTTTTCTATACAAGGATAAAATCATACCCAGCGTTAACTCAGCAACCGATTCGGTTGAGAAACCAGCAGCATTACTCACCAGGATATCTCTTTCATTACAAGCCAACATATCGATATGATCAACACCAGTAAAGGCAACTGATATCATTGATAAATTAGGGCAGTTAGCTATAAAATTAGCCGAAATTGGAATATTACTCACGACAATAGCGTCAGCGGACTCGGCACGTTTAATCAATTCAGCCTCATTCTCA
>NZ_JBFFKR010000112.1:0-10411 GCF_041555295.1 Ancylomarina sp.
CACATACTCCTCTCAGAGGGCAACTTTCTGATGGTTTTTGGTCACATTTTTGGCTGCGGGAGTCATATTCTCACTGTTTTGAAGCACATTTTTGGGTGAAAGAGCCCAAGAAAAGCGTGAAAATGTCACTCAAAACCGTGAAAGACTCAGTCTTTCACGTGCGAGACTCAGTCTTTCACGATATTCTGAGCATTTTCAAGTGTGAAAATCATCAAAACTCATGAGAGGTGGACATTTTCACGTGAAACTCCGGGTTTTCAGATGCGAGAATTGGCAAAAAACATGAAAGCTTGGCATTTTCACGTGCGAGAGTTGCTCTCGCACGTGAAAGACTGAGTCTCTCACTATAAAATAAGGATTTTCAAGCTCAAGAATCCACCAAAATAGGCATCAAAAATTAGCCCAACCCTTTAAACATGGGCATTCTTGCAAAATAGCATTCCAAAAACGAATGGGAGAACAACAAAAAGTCAGCTAAGCCACAGGCTTAACTTCTCAAAGTGAAAACACCAAGCTGAAAAAGTTACTCTATCTTATTGTTAATTGACTAGTGCTTTATTTTGGCCTGGCAGAGGTCAAATTTCGTGAGTGTACTTCACACAAAAAGAACAAGTGTGTATTCATTTTAATGTATCACACATAACACAGCCCAATCCAACAAAGGAAACGGTTGCGACAATCACTCAAATGACAGCTATTCAAACGGCACCAGGAGCTTTTGCCAGTAAGCCTCAAGAAGAATTGAAACTGATAGATCGTCCAGACAAGTTTAATCGAAAGTAATTACATGAAAAATGCCATTCTCATAGGAGAGTGGCTTTTTTTGTGATTACGTGGAGGAGTTGCCTGTCTCGTAAACTTCGGGAAAGTAATATCTATCTCAGTTTAAAAAGAACTTCTATTTTACTTATTACTGTTTAATCTGTTTATATTTTAGTTTCTAATAGCGAATAAAATATGTGTTAGTTATCACCATGTTTGATGAAATGAATACGCTTTTACTGTTAATCATAAATGTCGACATGATTGTTTATAAGTTAACAGTAATTATTTGGAAAAAGGATAGTGACTATTTATAGAGTTGTCATAAAATAAATCTAAGAAAAGCAATTGGGAGAAATTCTGCAAAATATAATGAATCGCCTTTAAACTATCTAGATAAGGATGTAGAAATAAAAAAGAATACAATAATTACGAGAAGTGATTTTGAAAATATAGATATCAAAATAGCTTGCATATCGGTGAGAAATGAGAATTCAAATTTTACAGAAAACAGACAAGTTAAATGTCATAAAAACAATTTGAAATTAATTGTTTTTATGACAAGATTGGTGAATTTTTCACTATGTTTGGCGCACAATAAAGAATATCAACAACAAACACTAAAAAAAAGAGATTAATATGAGTGGCGTTATTATAAAAAATTCAAGAAACACGGAAAATGCACCAAAAAGTGCTGTATCTACACAGACTGTAGCTTTTTCTCATTACAATAATATTTCAGCTCAATTACCTATCAATCCAAAATCGGGTAAAATTATAGGTAATGATGTAAAAGAGCAGGCAAAGCAGTGCCTAAACAACATTAAAGCAATTGTAGAAAGTATCGACCACGTTATGGACGATGTTGTTAAAATCAATGTATTCGTTAAGAATATCTCGGATATTGATGCTATAGATGAAGTTTATGCAACATTCTTCCAAGGATCTCGTCCTACGCGCACGACAGTCGCAGTTGCAGCTTTGCCTATGAATGATGCTTTGGTACAAATGGATGCACTTATTTCAAACGGTGAAGGTACAGCTCCACAAGCTCCTTGCGCTCTCATAAAAGTTTCAAGAAACACGAAAAATGCACCAAAAAGTTCTGTATCTAAACAAACTGTAGCTTTTTCTCATTACAACAATCTTTCAGCTCAATTGCCTATCGACCCAAAATCGGGTGAAGTGGTAACTGGGGGTGTAAAAGAGCAGACTGAGCAGTGCTTAAACAACATTAAAGCCATTTTAGAAAGTATCGACCACGTTATGAACGATGTCGTTAAAACGACGATATTCCTTAAAAACATCTCGGATATTGAAGCCGTAAACGAAGTTTGTGCTAAATTTTTCCCAAACTATGTTCCTGCACGTACAGTAGTTAGTGCTTCAGCTTTACCTATGGATGCTTTGGTACAAATTGATACCGTTATATCACACGGTGATGGTACACCTCCGCAACTTGCTGAAGACACCCGTCTACTGGTTATAGAAGCAAACAATACGGAAAATGCACCAAAATCATCATACTCACACACGGTCGCTTTTTCTCATTACAATCATATTTCAGGTCAATTACCTTTAGACCCAAAAACGAATGAAATAGTAGCTGGTGGTGTAAAAGAGCAGGCTGAACAATGCCTAAAAAATATCAAAGCAATTGTGGAAAGTGTTGACCACGATATGGACGATACAGTTAAAATAAATATCCAACTTAAAAATATCGCAGATATTGATGCTGTAAACGAAGTTTACACAACATTCTTCAAAGGAGATCTTCCTGCAAGAACAGTAGTTGGTGTTTCAGCTATTCCTATGAATGCTTTAGTACAAATTGATGCTGTTCTTTCTAATGCTGAAGGAACACCTCCTGCCTTATAAGAAGATCCATTTTTGTTTTCCTGTCATTAAAGACAGTATTTCATAAACGGTATAAGTACAAAAATAGCTTGGGTTCTGCCCAAGCTATTTTTTTGTCTAATTTTTATAATTTACACCGTAATAAGGAAACAAGATTTATTTATCATTAGATTTTTCTTAAAAGCCCATAACTAAGGGGCTTGTTTTGGGTTCGGTTGGGACTACAACCTAAATCCTCGGAAGTAATTTTTACGGGATTTTTTTTAGAATAGAACATTACTCTCTGCTGCAAATCTTAGAACTTAATTATAAACTCGATAATAGTATTCAAAGGTGTTCAGAAATAGTAAAAGGGTTTTTATTGTATTTATACCGTAACTTATTAAATCAGCTTTTAAATGGCAGCTATCAGCTAAATATCACATTTTATTATGGTGTTTTATTCTAGCATGAGAACATAAGAAATAATGTGTGTGAATCCGAAAAGCGGCAACACTTTGAAAATTTACTCGGAGGTCTCGGTCGAGCCAAGAAGATGAAACAGTAGTGGTTACAGAAGTTGAAGCTTTTGTTACCACTCCCCTGTAGCCAGTTCACTGCATACCCAAGCAGCAAATGAGTCAACTCATAATCCCAGTACAAGAAGAATGATTCTTATTAATTTCAATAATATTGGAATGGAAATATATTTCCTTTTAGACTTGTGAGAAAAAAATAGCAGCTTCTGTTCTTAAAATTGCTATTTTGAATTAGTTCTATGAAAATTAGGCTGATTTAAGAGAGAAAATAAAGTTACTTCCTTTATCAATTTGACTTTCTACCCATATTTCACCACCGTTTTTATTCACAAATTCTTTGCACAAGATCAATCCTAATCCACTACCTGATTCATCACCAGTCCCATAGGTCGTGAAATTACAGTCTAGCTTAAAAAGTTTTTCTTGATTTTCTTTAGTGATTCCTATTCCTGTATCTCTTATAGAAAGAAGAATAAAATCATTCTCATGCTTAGCCGATAGGGATACTTCACCGTTGGGTTCCGTAAATTTCAGCGCATTACTAATTAAGTTACGAACAATTGTATTTACCATGTTCAGGTCGCCATAAGCTAATGTATTCGGTTTAATATCAGAACTTAGTTTAATCGATTTATCCGCCGTTTTAAGCTTGAATAGGTTTAGATTCGATTGAACTAATTCATATAAATCAAATTGAACAGGAGAGAATTCCAGTTCCCCACGCTGACTATTGGCCCATTGGAGAAGGTTCTCTAAAAGAGTGAATAAGTTCTGAGCCGATTCGCTAACAGAGCTGTTGTATTCTTCTAAAACAGCTAAATCTTTAGTTGTTTTTAGCTCTGTTTTTATTAATTCAGAAAAGCCTAGAATAGGATTAAAAGGCGATCTTAAATCATGAGAAATAATCGAAAAGAACTTATCTTTAGTTGCATTTATGATTTCCAATTTGGAATTAGATTCTTCTAACTTACCATTAATGACATTTATTCTGTTATTAATTTTAACTTTTGAGCGAAATAGCATAAAAATAAGTACGATTACAACAATGGCTAAAAATGAAAAAATGAAAAGGTAATTTGCTCTCAACTTTTCTTGTTCCAGCTTTTCTTGAGTGAATTGATTTTTCACTCTTAGAATTTCATTTTCCTTCTCTTTTTGTTCAGCCTCAAATTTAGTTCGAAGTTGTACCATTTTCTCTGTTCTTGATTCATTTTGTAAACTATCTTTAAGAGAGTTATATACGACCATTGAAGAATAAGCATTTTTGTTATTTCCGATTTTATTGTAATAATTTGCTAGCAGTAATAATAAATCAGCCCGCTTTCCTTTCGCTTTCACTTCTTCACTTATCTTAATCCCTTCTGCAAGAGCCCCGTAAGCCTGCTTAAAATTCCCATTACTTAGGTGTATTTGTGCTAAGGATTCAAGATTGTAAATAATTGCTGTCTCTAATTTTAATTTTCGATTAGAGGATAAAGATTCGCGGAAATATATAATCGCTTTCTCATTATTCCCCATTTTAAAATAATTTTCACCGATATTATTTAGACACAATGCCATTCCTGCTTTGTCATCCTTCTTTTTATCAATATTAAGACTCTTTTCGAAGTAGGTTTGTGCCTTTTTAAAATCTAACTCTTCTTGATAAAGAATAGCCAAATTGTTGTATAGTACAGATAATACGTCTTCATCTTTTAATTTTTCAGCTATTTTTTTAGCTTGGTTATAATAGTCTTTGGCCTGTTCTATTTGGTTTTCGGAACTATATATATTTCCCATATTGATGAGAAGACTAAGTTTTATTTGATCATCTTTGAATACTTCAGTAAATTTAAATGCTTCTAAGTATTTGTTTAGAGACAGTTCTAGCTCTCCTCTTTCGTAATAAATCTCACCAAGACCAATAAGATTGTTTACTTTCTGTCGTTTGTCATCTAATAAATCGCATAATTCGATAGATGTATTGTGATGAAAAATCGCACTATCATATTTGCTAACTACCGCGAAGTAATAAGCTAATTTCAAATGTACGTCGCAAATTTTTGTTGAATCTTTAGATTTGTACGAAATATCTTTTGCATAATCTAACGAGATTTTTGCTAATTCGTAATCGTGAACTAGGAGATAATTGTAATAAAGTTCTAGATATGACGTAAAAATTAGCTCTTGATTTTTGTTTAATTTGGATAGTAAAAGAGCCTCTCTTGCATAAAATATAGCACTATCCGTATTCTGCTGATTATAATATTTATCGGATAGGTCAAGATAGAGTTCAGCTTTGGTACTATCTGCTGCTGTGTTAAGTTGTTTTCTTAAATCATCAAGATAGGTATTAGCAAAGGTCGTATTACTGATGAATAAGAATAATAAAAAAAGTTTTAGGTGGATTTGCATTTTGACTAAAGATCTTAGGTTATATTAACCACTGATTCCATGTGGTTTATAAATAATGAAACGTACAAACGGTAAGCTTTGTAGTTAATTCAATAGCTGTAAAAAGGGACTAGTTTTGAACAGCAATATATCATTATTTATATGAGAAATTAACCTAACGTAATAGTAATATTTTTTTGATAACTCTAAGAATACCGTTATCCAAATTATTACAAAATCGATTTCGAATAAGACCGATTGTAACAATTATCATTGGGATAAATATTCCTAAATATAACCGTTTCCTATATTTGGACTACAATAATCGCTTTTACTGAAGGTGGGCTTATAGGGGAAATCTTAACATTTATCCTTCTCGTATTAAGTGAAATATACTGAATGGTTAAAGTTTTGGGGAAAACGACACTTACACTACTGTTGCGATCATTTCAATTATATTAGGTTTCCTAAGAAACTAACCTCAATAAAAATCCTTTTTTTTTTATTAAAACTATATTGAGGTGCAAAAAGTGGTGTGTATATTGAATAAATAGTAGAATGAAAAAACGCAATTACCTATTAATGATAGGTAATTGCGTTTTACACTTGAGGTCTCTGGCGGATTCGAACCGCCGTAGACGGTTTTGCAGACCGGTGCCTAGCCACTCGGCCAAGAGACCCTTTTCTCCTTAAGAGCGATGCAAAGATAAGTAATAAAGAAAATACTTTACAAACTTTTTAAAGCTTTTCTAATATTTTTTTTCTTCAATTCGTGCAGCTTAAAGAGAATCAAAAACTTATCGACTTAAAGTTAAGCTCACTTTCTCAATTTGCCCGCCCATAGGAGGATTCATTTTAGAAACCTTAACGGTAGCCTTCTCCAATTCAGGAAATTTAGCGTAAAGCATATCCAATAATCGCTGAGCAACATGTTCGAGGAGGTGAGACTTAATCTTAAACTCTTCCTGAATCATTTCGTATGCTCTTTGATAATTGAGTGCATCGGTAATGGTATCCGAAGCAGCTGGTTTTTCAGCATTATACTCCATGCGTACATATACAATAAACTTATTGCCTACCACTTGTTCTTCAACAAAACAGCCATGATAGCCGTAAAATTCTAATCCTTCTAATTCTATAATTCCCTTCATTTTCTTAGATCTAAGATGTGAGATAAAAGACGATGAGATTAAAAATATCAATCTCCTATTTTATCGCTCACGTTCTAAATTTATGATGGCGAATATAGGACAATTTTATATAAGCTTGATTCAAATTCATTCTCTCGTACAAATTCATGGAGGTGTGGCTGTTTTATTAAGTGAAAATCTCTACTTTTGTCAGTTCGAACCCTTTATACCTGCTATGACAGATACAAAGTGCATATAGAACAAAACAAGGCGAGATTATGAAGAATCTCAGGCAATACATTGAATCATCTAAATTTGAATGAAGTATGGATAACAAGACTATGAATGAGGAGAATACAAAAGAAGTAAAATCTCTAAATTTTATCCAGCAGATCATTGAAGAAGATCTGAAAAACAATGTCAATGATGGTAGAGTACACACCCGCTTCCCTCCGGAGCCAAACGGTTACCTACACATTGGACATGCAAAAGCAATCTGCCTAAACTTCAGCCTTGCCCAACAATACCAGGGAAAATGCAACCTACGTTTCGACGATACTAATCCTGTAAAGGAAGATACCGAGTACGTAGATTCTATAATGGAAGATATTAAATGGCTGGGTTTTAAATGGGACGGCGATCCTTACTACACCTCTGACTATTTTGAGCAGCTATATGATTGGGCTGTGAAATTGATTAAAGATGGTAAGGCTTATGTTGACGACCAGTCTGCTGCTGTTATTGCCGAGCAGAAAGGTACACCTACAACGCCGGGAACTGAAAGTCCTTTCCGTAACCGTTCTGTTGAGGAAAACTTAGATCTATTTGCTCGAATGAGAGCTGGTGAGTTTGAAAATGGGGCAAAAGTTTTGCGTGCCAAAATTGATATGACATCACCAAACATGCACATGCGTGATCCTTTGATGTATCGTATTTTGCATGCTCATCATCACCGTACGGGTGACGCTTGGTGTATTTACCCGATGTACGATTATGCTCATGGCGAGTCGGATTATCTAGAGGGTATTACCCACTCAATTTGCACACTTGAATTTGAAGTTCACCGTCCACTATACGAATGGTTTGTTTCTAATATCACAGATACTGATTATCAGCCTAAACAGCGCGAATTTGCACGTTTGAATCTGAGTTATACAGTGATGAGTAAGCGTAAGCTACTTCAATTAGTAACTGAGAAGCATGTATCGGGATGGGATGATCCTCGAATGCCAACCATTTCAGGTTTACGTCGTAGAGGTTATACACCTAATTCAATTCGCAACTTTGCTGATACCATAGGTGTAGCTAAACGTAATAACGTGATTGATGTTTCTCTTTTAGAGCACTGTGTACGTGAAGATTTGAACAAAATAGCACCTCGTGTGATGGCTGTTCTTAACCCAGTGAAATTGGTTTTAACCAACTACCCTGAGGGACAAGAAGAACTCCTAAGCATCGAAAATAACCCTGAAGATCCAGAATCAGGTTCTCGTGAAATCCCTTTCTCTAGAGAGCTTTATATCGAACGTGAGGACTTTATGGAAGAGGCACCTAAGAAATTCTTTAGAATGACTCCGGGTCGCGAAGTTCGTCTTAAGGCGGGTTATATTGTGATGTGTGAAAAAGCGGTGAAGGATGCTGATGGTAACATCACTGAAATTCACTGTACTTACGATCCACTATCTAAATCGGGTAGCGGAAGTGAAGAAAGCAAGCGTAAAGTAAAAGGAACACTTCACTGGGTTTCTGCGAAACATGCTGCTAAAGCTGAGGTCAGAATTTACGATCGCTTATTCAACGACGAAGCTCCGGATAGTCATAAGGAAAAAGATTTCCTGGAATTCATAAACGAAGATTCACTTCAGATTCTTGAGAACTGCTATGTTGAACCAAGTTTGAAGAATTCAAAAGCTGAAGATCATTTCCAGTTCACTCGTTTGGGTTATTTCTCAACTGACAAAGACAGTACTGCAGGTCAATTGATCTTTAACCGCACTGTATCGCTTAAAGATTCATTCTCTAAGGGAAAGAAATAATAGAGATTCAACCTCTCATTCACTATTTAAAATCCGGTCTAATGATCGGATTTTTTTATTTAACCACCTCCCCAAAACGAGTTTGGGTACTCCTCCTTAAAAAGGTGAAGTAACAAATAATATAAATAAAAAGGACGTTCGATATGAACGTCCTTTCCAATTTTATTGTTCTAGTGTTCTATCCACATTTTGAAGTTCCACATGATTGACAAATCAGACAACCTTCCTGATAAATAACATGCTCTGAGCCACACTCGACACAAGTCATCCCTTTAGCTTGAGTTCCGTTTGGAATGTATTTTTTAAGAGAACGCTCCACACCGTTTTTCCATGTATTGATGTTTTCGCTGTCTAATTGTAAGCCTGAAATCAAATTCACAACTTGCTCAATTGGCATACCATGACGCAATACACCTGAGATCAATTTTGCGTAGTTCCAGAATTCTTTGTCGAACTTATACGAAAGACCTTCGAAAGTCGTTTTAAAGCCACGTTTGTTACTGTATTGGAAGTCATATCGGGTATTGCCATCCTCATCTTTACGCTTGAGAATAAATCCTTTATTTACCGACTTAGGTAATAGAATACCTTCCTCATCGTCCTGAATACCAGTAAAGATTTCGTATGGATGCCCTTGATAAAGACCGATAATTGCAATCCACTTCTCCTTATTATTTTGGAAACGCACCACTTCAGCTTCTAACTCTTCCGGACGCTTTTCCGGCATGTTTTTTACAGTCGCTTCTTCTTTCTTGTCGTTAGCAATTAATACTCCTGAACGAGAACCATCACGATAAACCGTACAACCTTTACATCCACTCTTCCACGCTTCAATATAAAGATTGCCTACTAATTCTTCAGTAGCATCGCTAGGTAAATTCATGGTTACACTAATTGAGTGGTCTACCCATTTCTGAATACGACCCTGCATGCGTACCTTTTGCAACCAATCCACATCATTCGAAGTGGCTTTATAGTATGGCGATTGTTTTACCAATTCGTCAATTTCCTCATCGGTAAAATGTTTCGCTGTATTGATACCGTTCGCTTCCATCCAGGTTACAAATTTATGGTGAAATACAACAAACTCTTCCCAAGAGTCACCAATTTCATCAGTGAAATCAATACGAACATCTTTATCGTTTGGATTCACTTTTCTACGACGTTTGTAGACCGGTAAGAATACAGGCTCGATACCTGATGTGGTCTGAGTCATCAAACTAGTGGTTCCTGTAGGTGCAATAGTCAAACATGCGATATTACGTCGACCATACTTCAGCATATCTTCGTACATATCAGGAGCAGCCTCCTTCAAGCGCAAAATAAATGGGTTTTTGCTTTCTCGTTCAGCATCGAAAATCTTAAATGCACCACGATCTTTAGCTAAAAAAACTGAGGCACGATAAGCTTCAATCGCAATAACTTTATGAACCTCTTCAGAGAAATCAGTAGCAGCTTCGGTTCCATATTGCAAGCCCATAGCTGCAACCATATCCCCTTCGGCAGTGATACCTACGCCGGTGCGTCTTCCCTCTTCAGCTTTTGTTCTGATATTGTGCCAAAGATTGCGCTCTACACGCTTCACTTCTGCTTCTTCAGGGTCTATTTCAATTTTTGCGATAATTGCATCAATCTTCTCCAGCTCAAGATCAATAATATCATCCATAATACGCTGAGCCATTCCAACGTGCTTCTTAAACAAATCGAAGTTGAAGCTAGCTTGAGGCGTAAAAGG
>NZ_JBFFKR010000113.1:0-10377 GCF_041555295.1 Ancylomarina sp.
AGGCTCAATCAACAGCTTATTATTCGCCATATCTACACCAACAGTATAATATCCTGCTGTTCCTGGTACTGGGATATCTTCACCTCTGTTGTCTACAGTTCCTAATGTGTACTCGCCATTAACAGGATCTCCAATTTTTCCTATCACTCCTTTGTAGTTTTCATCAGAACACAACTTGAAAGTACCGGTAGCTTCCATCCACACAATAATCCATGCATCATCAGGTTCGCTGTTAACTTTGATAAATTTAAGCTTGTTGTTCTGCGCTACTCGTCCTACACCATCACCAAACAGATAGAAGGTATTCGGTGCAAATAGAATGTCTAAATAAGGCGTTGTTTTAAAGTTTACAACAGAAGAGTAGATTGTGTCAACGCCTTCAAGAGAAGAAGTCATTATTCTTGCATAAACGGTAGTTTCTTCACCTACGGTTAATTCCAGTAGTTCAGTCAATACTTCATTAATAGCACCAACAGAGAAAGTGAAAGCATTATCAGAAGCATTCACATCAAAAGTAGTTGGATCAGAAAAATCAGATGAAGTAGAAAATTGAAGTTTATGCGTTACAACAATATCTACGCCGTATGATGCAGGCGTGTATGAAACCTGAATAGTTTCAGCTTTTGTAGCCTTTGATATTGCTAAAGTTTCACCAAAACCTTCAATATTGGTAGCTGGTGTATACTTTGCTTCATTTAATTGCACAATATCATCATCGTCGCAAGAAAAAAAGCTTACTGCGAGAAGTAATATGAGTATGTATTTTATATTCTTCATAATGTATTTTTTTAATCTATTAATAACCTGAGATATTCGACAGATTTGGATTTGCATTTATATCTGACGAAGGAATAGGAAATACATTATACTTTGCATCTGTAGTTTTACCATCTGCAACAGCACCTTTCCAAGGCCAATTGTAATCTCCAGTTGTTAATTTTCCAAATCGAACAAGATCGGTTCTTCTGTGACACTCCCAATGTAGCTCACGTGCTCTTTCGTCAAGAATGAAATTTAAGGTTAAATCTGCTTCAGTAATGTTTCCAGATGCATCTCCATATGCTCTCTCTCGAAGTTCGTTAACGTAATCTGTTGCAGTAGTCATATCGCCACCGGCACCACCACGAACGACAGATTCTGCATACACTAAATAGAAGTCACCCAATCTGTAAAGAGGGAAATCAGTATCAGGGAATGATAGATTTGAACCTACAGCTCCTGTTGAAGTAATGTTTTTGAACTTACGAAGAGCATATCCATCTCTAAAGTTGAAAATATCTTCTATTTCCAGATTTTGTCCTTCAGTATAAAACATGCCTCTTTTATCTGTTCCTGTAACGTCAGGGAAAAGGTTGACAAATGCTTCTGTAGTTCTGTTACCACCCCAGCCTCCGTCGATACCGGATTCACTTGCTGGCATATCGCCACCAACTGTAGAGTGAAGTATAAATGTCATACCACCCCATGTTTGAGTGCTGTTTCCATCTGATGCAATTGGGAAAATGATTTCGTTAGTTCTTAAATGATTATCAGCTAAGAATAGGTTCGCATAATCTGACTCAAGAGAATACCCGCCACCAATAATTTTATTACAATAAGTAATAGCTTCTGTATATTTTGGTACTCCGATATAAACCTCTGCATTTAAGTACATCTTTGCCATAATAGCCCAAGCCAGACCTTTATCAGCTCTACCATATTCGTTTGTTCCTGGTTCAGCTAATTCAGATTCAATCGCTGTAAGTTCAGACTCGATGTAATCAAATATTTGTTGCTGTGTAGCCATTTCTGGAAAGAAAAATGAACCGACTTCATCTTCTTCAGTAACAAATGGACCACGTCCAAACATATCTAACATATGGTAATAACTTAGAGCTCTTAATGCTTTAGCTTCATCACTAAAAGCTTTGTATTCAGATTGACCATTCGTTAGTTTAATCAGATTATTACAATAGGTTATTTGAAGAGTAATTCTGTAATACATAGCTGTAACGAATTCATTCGAACTGTCCCAGTCTTGATCGTGTAAATCTCTTAGATTACCATCATTCCAGGCACAAATAGCCTCATCTGTTGGTAACTCCTGATGATTCCATAATAGTCTTAGATAAGATGAGAAACCACCATTGATACTACTGATATCCTGATCAGAATCAACTGCGGTTTGACCACCTAAAATAAGTCCTGCATAACATTTTGCTAATAGTTGTTTATAAGATTCAGCATCTGTCAGTACATTTTCTCCAGTTTTTATATCCTCATCCAGAGGTACCGTATCCAGATCATCGACACACGATACACATGCAAATAATAATGCAAATGCTATCATGATGTAATTTGTTCTAAAATATTTCTTATCCATAATAAATAACATTTATCAATTAAAATTTCAAATTTAATCCAAACAAGAATGTTCTTGGTCTTGGATATACATCATTGTCAATTCCTCCGTTAACTTCAGGATCTAACCCACTATAATCAGTAAATACAAATGCATTTTGCACTGTTGCAAATGCCCTTGCGTTTATATCAAAACCGAAAAGAGGTTTTAATAATTTAGTAAAGTTATACCCAAGAGTAATATTGTCTATTCTTAAAAATGATGCGTCTTCAAGGAAATAATCAGAGTATTGTTGAGCAGTCTCAAACTGTGACTTATTAATTTCTGTAGGCATGTTTGTTAAGTACTCATTTACGGTCATCTCCTGATAACGGCCTCCTACTATAACATTGTTATACATTTGCCCGCCAATACCAACTCTACCGTTAAATCCAAAATCAAAATCTTTATATTTGATGCTGGAGGAGAATCCCATATTATAATCCTGTGCAGGATCTTTAGCATAGTATTTATCGGCTGTTGTAATTTCTCCATCTTTATTTCTATCTACATAAAGACCTTCAATTGGTTTCCCGTTACTATTATATACTTGTTCGTATACATAAAAAGTGTTTAGAGGGTGCCCAACTGAATTGATTTGAATAGTATTACCAACGCCAACACCACTAATATCACCTGTTTCAACTCCTCTGTAATTAGGATCATCATAATTTGTCAAACGGGTAATTTCATTCTTGTTATAAGCAAGGTTGAAGCCAATTTCCCAAAACAAATCTTCTGATTCTATTACTATCGCATTGACAGTGAATTCAAAACCATTGTTTTCCAAATCACCAACATTTGTCAATAATCTGTCAGTAAAGTTTGTTCCTGCTGGTACTGGAATTGTATTTAACAGATCTTCAGTTTTTCGCTTATATATATCGAATGAACCATTGATTCTGTTATTGAAAAATCCAAAGTCGAGACCTGCATTATACGTTGTTGTTTTTTCCCACTGTAATCCTTCGTCATATCCATCAGGTCTTATTAAAGTATAAAACTGATTACCGAATTGATATCTTGTTCTTGAATCACTTAATCGGTAAGTTCCCATGTATGGATAGTCACCACTATTTAACTCCTGCTGACCTGTAATACCGTAACCTAAACGAACTTTAGCATTACTTAATACATCAATGTTTTTAAGGAATGACTCTTCACTCATTCTCCATGCAAAAGCTGCAGAAGGGAAAGTTCCCCATCTATTATCTTCGTGGAATCTTGAAGAACCGTCTTTACGTAAAGTAGCTGTTAGGATATACTTATCCATGAATGTGTAGTTGGCTCTACCAAAGAACGAAACTAAGTAGTTTTCTGTTTCATTTTTGGAGTCTTCAATTTGATCATTATTTCTGTCAACCTCGAAAGCTGAAGATTTAGACCAGAAATGTTGCCACTCGTAACCACCCATTACATTGATTTTACTACTTAGGGATGGCAGGTCTTTATTATAAGTAAGATAAAAATCTACTAATTCATTCTTTTTCTCCTGAGTGTAATCTCTTTTTACTCCTGTAGAAGAAGCTCTTACCCATGAAGCATCCAAATCAGTATTTACATCACCATTACTATCAGAATAGTCATATCCTAATTTCATGCTTGCTTTTAAATCTGGAAGGAAATGTAATTTATAATCAGCTTGAAAATCCGCGATTACTCTTGATACATCAGAATTATCATCTTTTTGTTGTAATTGAGCAACAGGGTTACGTGTTGCATTCACATTTCTGGAACCATCACCCATTAACCAGGTTGTATAACCTCCGTAGATACCTGTATTATTAAAAACAGATTGTGTGGGATCCATACGTAAAGCATTTCCTATGGCACCTTTATCAGCAAATTGATTTTCAATAGCCATATATTTTACACCTATATTTATTTTTAGATGATCGTCTAAAAAACTAGGATTAACATTTAAAGTTCCTGTGGTTCTTTGCATTTCAGAAGTCTGCAAAATACCTTTCTGATCAGTGTAACCAGCCGAAACTCTAAATGGAATATTTTTGTACGAACCTGAAACTCCAACATTATGCTCATGTCCTGTTGCATCTCTGTATATTTCATCTTGCCAGTCTGTTGAAGCTTTACCCAATAATGCAGGGTTAACAGAAGAATGATCTGCAGCTCTTGCAGTCACTAAAGTTCTATACTCATCAGCACTTAAAACATCGATAGTCTCTTTAATTTTGCCTATTGAAAATTTAGAGTCATAAGTAATTTGTATTTTTTGGCCCGCTTTTCCTTTTTTAGTTGTAATAAGAATTACACCATTAGAAGCACGTGATCCGTAAATAGCAGTTGCTGATGCATCTTTTAATACAGTAAAGGTTTCAATATCGTTAGGGTTTAATGAACTTAAAACATTACTCATTCCATCAATTCCTCTGTTGTCTAAGGGCATTCCATCAATTACAATTAAAGGATCGTTACTTGCAGACATTGAGGAACCTCCACGAATTCTAATTGTTGATCCTGAACCTGGAGCTCCACCTTCACTAATAATCTGTACACCAGCAATTTTACCTACAATTAAATCTTGAGGAGAACTGGTAGTACCTTGGTTAAAATCATCTGATTTTACTGTAAAGACCGCTCCCGTTGCATCTTCCTTTCTGACTTGACCATATCCAACAATTACAACTTCAGAAAGGGTTTCGGTGTCAATGTCTAAAACAACATTAACTTGAGTTTGGGTACCAACAAGTATTTCCTGTGTTTTATAACCAATAAAAGAAAAAATTAGAGTAGATGTGGCATCGGCTGAGATGGTGAATTGACCATCAATGTTAGTACTTGTTCCCACAGTTGTTCCTTTAACAACTACAGAAACGCCGGGTATTCCCATGCCATCGTTTGCATCGGTAACTGTACCAGTCACTAGCTTCTCTTGTGCTTGTGTAATGGTAAAAGAACATACCATAACTAACATGAGAAGCAGTTTTCTGAACATACTAATGTTAAGTTTCATAAATTTAAAATTTAAGATAAATAAGAAGTTAGATGTAATGATAGTTTCATGAGATAGAGTTTAATTTAAATCGTTTCCGAAATTAGTACCACTCTATTACTTGATTCTATCAAGTTCCGATTTAGTAACTAGTTTACAATTATTGAACTCAATGTTTCCGACTATGAATCTTCCTTTATTGTATACTCATCGTTAGCTAAATCTTAAGTTAGCCTTAATTATTTTCTATATAAATATATAAACTGCCTGATTAATCGTATAAGTTAATGAATGTTAAAAGCACTGAAAATCGTCGCAAACGTCACCGCAAACGTTTGATATGTTAACATATGTATATGTGAATATGTATTCATAGAATAAGGTTCAAATTAATTGTGATTTATTCTAAATGTTAATACTTGAGAGTAGGAAGTAGGAGCCTGTTTTGAGTCATATTTAGTGTATTATCAGTGTATTACAAAAATATAGTCGACATACTAATATAAGAAAAAAAAGAGAGAAGTAAATAGTAAAGTATTAAAGATATAGCTAAAGAGCTGGAGATTGCTATTTTCAACAGTTTCGAGATCTTTAAAAGATCACCCTGATATAAGTGTGAAAACGAAAAAGATCGTTGATGCTTTGACTAATATTTGGCATCATAAGCATGTGTAGTTATTGTAAGTTTGCACAGTGGTAGACTCTTCATGTTTTTCGGTAGGGAAGGCAGAAGTAGTGATGACGACTTTATCTCATGTAAACTCAGAGCTAAGAGTAGAAGAATAAATATGCACTAGAGTTTTTTTTACAGATTTATTGTGAAGAAGGTATATGAAAAAAAAGGTCGTTTATTAAAATAAACGACCTTTTAAGTATTAGTAAATTATTACGGTTTTATTGCCAAGGTCAACTGTTATAATATGTTTTCCGGTGGTACCCTTAAACCAAAGGTTTTCATCACCATCTTCACGATCATCTTGCAAGGCATTTTCAAGATTAGAACTTACACCTCCACTAAAAAATGGGAAGTTATATTTGATTGGATCCCAGTCTTTTTGTCCCAGGAAACGGAAACGATCTATTGCAAATTCGGTAATTGCCTGATAGACATTAGGAGCAATGTTTACCATTTCTACAGCTTTACCAGGATCCCATCCAGCATCAGGAACACCTGCACCAACAATATAAATTCTGGAATTATCATCTGTATGTGCAGCATCTAGTATGATTGATTTCGAGTTTAAATCAATAGTAATTGTGTATTCTCCCGGAGTCCCCTTGAACCAAAGGTTTTCATCACCATCTTCTCTGTCTGCCTGTCTGGCATTTTCGAAATTACTGTCAACATTGCCAGTGAAGTCAGGGAAAATATATTTGATTGGATCCCAATCTTTTTGTCCCAGGAAACGGAAACGGTCTACCGCAAAAGTAGTGGTTGCACGATAAACATTAGGTGCAATATTAACCATTTCAACAGCATCACCAGGGTTCCATCCTGCAGGTACAGCCCCGCCTACCATATAGATACGAGAACCATCATCATTAGGGTCTGCTAATTTGTATAAGCTAAAACTCGTTTCGATAACCTCGGAAGCAAGTGCAGCAATGTTTGAAGAAACAGAAGCCGTTACTCTTATTAGAACGATTACAGGCAGTTCTGCCTCGAAATCAGCTCTTATTAACAGTCCGTTTAAAGCACTACTCTTTAGACTTATAAAATTATTGGTTGTTTCACCCAGTTCAATAGGGCTTGAGAAATCGCCACCATCTTTATCGGCTTGTAACTTATAAGTAATCTCTGTTGGTGCTCCAAAATCAGCATCTGACCATTTGAATGCGATGTTATTTTCGCCAGTTGCTTCGCTAATAATATAGGCCTCCCCATTTTCAGGAAGTTGAAGAACTGGTTTTTCAGGATTTGTACTCATGTATATTTGATTTGCATCCTTAGTACAGCCTGATAGTAGAGCTAATCCAGCTAGTAATGCAGAATATAATATTTTTTTCATCTTCATTTGAATTTAGATTAGTATCCAGGAGTTGGAGTTAAATTCGAATTTGAATTTAATTCGCTTAATGGAATAGGATATAAGTTGTAGTGTGAATCTACTGATTTGCCATCTTTAAGACCACCTTTCCAAGGCCATAAGTATTTTGAGTTACTGAATTCCCCAAAGCGAATAAGATCTGTTCTTCTCATACACTCCCAGGAAAGCTCTCGAGCTCTTTCATCAATAATAAAATCCAGACTTAAATCTGCCTCAGCAATATTTCCTGAAATATTACCGTAGGCACGAGTTCTTAGTTGATTGACATACGAATTGGCTTCTCCTAATGAACCGCCATTACCGCCTCGTAAAACGGATTCAGCATACATTAAATAAATATCAGCTAAACGAAACATTGGGAAATCGGTGTCTACAAAATTATCATCAGCACCATTGGTTCCGTCAGAGTTTTTGTTGGTGTATTTTACCAGCATATAGCCTTCTGTAAATTCACCAACTTTGTCAATTTCAAGAGCCTGACCTTCTGTAAAGAATAGGGCTCTTTGGTCGTTGTCCTGATCAAATTTATTTACAAAAGCAGAGGTTACACGGTTTCCACCCCAACCACCGTTAATCCCGGCATCAGCTGGTACATAATCACCACCCACTGAAGCATGAATGATATAGGTGGTTGCACCGTAAGTTTGAGAACTTAATCCATCGCATGCAAATGCGAATATCATTTCATTGGTTCTTAAATGATTGTCAGCCATGAATAGTTCCTGATAACTGTCATTTAATGAGTAAAAAGGGATCACCTTCTTACAGTAATCGATACACTCGGTATATTTTGCTTCGTTAATGTAAACTTCAGCATTTAAATACATTCTTGCCATAAGAGACCATGCAGCGCCTTTGTCAATACGTCCATATTCGTTACTTCCTGGTTCAGCTAATTGACTTTCAATTTCATTAACTTCAGTTTCAATAAATGTGAATATTTCTTTACGTGTTTTCTGCTCTGGTTTAAATTTACCTACAGGATCTGCTTCTGTCAGAATAGGTACACTACCAAATAAGTCTAAAGCATTGTAGTAAACCATTGCTCTAAGCAGACGAGCTTCAGCTCGGTATACCTCAATATTATTAAGGTCTTCACTAGTTAATGAACCAATTAGTTTACCCGATTCTGTATCTCTTAAATATTGATTGATAAACCCAATGGTTAGGTATAAGCGGGTGTACATATTACCCACAAAACCGTTACCTGCAGTCCATTTTTGATTGTGAAATTCTTTGATATCTCCATCATTCCAGGCTGCAATTGCAGCATCGGTTGATAGTTCCTGACAGTAGAATAACAAACGGGTATAAACTGTAGAACCTGGATCTCCTCCGGCAATATCAGCATTTCCACCAGCACCTTCTTGTCCTGCTAGTACAAACGAACCGTAAAGTTTCGATAGTCCTTGCTTGTATGATTCAGCTGAAACATAAATCTTATCTCCTGATTTATAATTAGGATCGATAGGCGTAGTATCCAGGTCGTCAACACACGAAGTTAATGTTGAGCCCAAAGCCACTGCGGCCATCAGGATATATTTTTTTATATTAGTTTTCATGTCGAAATGAATTAGAAATTAACGTTTACTCCAAATAGGAATGTTCTTGGTCTTGGGTAGATATTATTGTCAATACCGCCATATATCTCAGGATCCAAACCTTTGTAATCTGTAATTGTGAATACGTTCTGAACAGTGGTATACAAATAGATATTCAGTTTATCTTGCCAAACTTTACCTAAGTCATAACCTAGAGTGACATTGTCTAGCTTAAAGAATGAAGCATCTTGGATAAAATAATCAGAATGGTATTGTGCAGAAAAGAATTTCGCATCATTTGCATCAGCAACACGGTTGGTGATGTTGTTAAGTGAGCTGACAACACCTTCGAAATGACCTTTGTCTGATTCAATGTTATTGTAGACGTAATTCCCTAAACTTAAACGGGCATTCATTGATAGTGTCCATTTCTTGTATCCCAAATTAGATCCGAATCCGAAAGTCCAATCAGCAGATGGTTTTTTGTAGATATAACGGTCTCCTTCAAGTGTAATTTGACCATCCCCGTTGCGGTCAACATAAACGCCTTCAAGAGGTTTTCCATTTACATCGTACATTTGTTGATAGACATAGAATGCGTTTGCAGCATGACCTGTACTGTGAATTTGAATGTTATTACCGGTACCACCAGCAATACCACCAGTAAAGACCCCTTTGAAGTTAGGATCATTTGAGTCAGTTAATTTGGTGATTTCATTTTTATTGTAAGCAGCATTGGCATTCAATTCCCAATTCCAGTCATCATTTGCAATAATTATTCCGTTTAAAGCAATCTCAAGACCTTCATTTTCGAGAGAACCAATATTGGTTACAACACGGTTTTTAAGGTTTGAACCTGCTGGCACATCAACTTCATTGATCAAATCTTTAGTCTTGCGCTTATAAGCATCTATACTACCATTTAATCTGTTTTTAAAGAAACCGAAATCTAAACCAAGATTATAAGTTGTGGTCTCTTCCCATTTGATATCAGCATCGTAGGCGTTAGGACGGATCGTGTTGTAGTATGTGTCACCAAATTGATAACGAGCCTGGTTATCACCGATATTATAGATTCCCTGGTAAGGGTAATCTCCTTGTCCAATCTCTTGCTGACCTGTTACACCATAACCTAAACGTAATTTTAAGTTCGATAACTTATCAAATTGCTTTAAGAAAAGTTCTTCATTCATTCTCCATGCAAAAGCAGCGGATGGGAAGAGTCCCCAACGTTTGTCTTCGGAGAATCTTGAAGAACCATCTTGACGAAGTGTGAATGTAAATAAGTAACGATCTTTGAAAGTATAGTTCATACGTCCAAAAAATGAAACCAAGTAATTTTCAGTACCAGATTGTGAAGCAGGATTCTTTTCAAATGACCCATCAAATGTAGTTGTTGCACCATTAGCATCTTCTCTCCAGAAATGTTGCCACGAATAGCCACCTACAAGATCA
>NZ_JBFFKR010000114.1:0-10372 GCF_041555295.1 Ancylomarina sp.
ATGATAGTCGCTGGCGGTTTCGCTTGGGTCGATGATTTTGTACGTCTTTATCTGTCAAATCCAATAACAGTTGCTTTAGGCTTCTTTGCTTTCATCATGATTGGTTCAAGCCTAATCAGTTTCCCATTTTCATACTATTCGACTTTTGTAATCGAAGAAAAATATGGCTTCAATCGAAGTACATTAAAAACATTCTTATTCGATAAACTTAAAGGTGGTTTAATAACGGCCATTTTAGGTGGAGGTCTTTTGGCTCTCATCATTTGGATTTATACGATGACGACCACTAATTTCTGGTGGATGGCTTGGGCTTTGATTGCTTTCTTTATGGTATTTATGAGCATGTTCTATTCTTCATTAATTGTTCCACTTTTCAACAAGCAAACACGTTTGGAAGAGGGTGAATTGAACACAGCGATCAGTACGCTTGCCGAGAAAGTGGGTTTTAAACTCGACAATATTTATGTGATGGATGGTTCGAAACGTTCATCGAAGGGAAATGCCTATTTTTCAGGATTAGGTTCGCGTAAACGAATCGTTTTATTCGATACATTGATAGACGAATTATCAACTGAGGAAATTGTAGCTGTTTTGGCTCATGAAATAGGGCATTATAAAAAGAAACATACACTGAGCTCAATGATATTAGGGCTTTTGCAAACTGGCATCATGTTTTATATTTTCTCATTGTTAATAGGAAATGCTAGTTTATCAGAAGCATTAGGTACAACTAATCACAGTTTCCATTTGGGATTGATTGCCTTTGGTATCTTATGTTCACCTATATCAACCTTTTTAGGTTTAGGAATGAATATTCTATCCCGTAAGAATGAATATGAAGCCGATGCCTACGCTGCTGAGCATTATAATGCAAAAGCTTTAGCAGATGGTTTAAAGAAACTATCAGTTAGCTCTCTGAGGAATTTGGCGCCCCATCCGGCTTATGTGTTTTTCTACTATTCACACCCAACTTTGTTGCAACGTTTAAATGCCATGCAGGATTAATAAAACCTGTTAGAGTCAAGCGAAGCTTGTCCTGACAGAGTTTGGAATCTGTATAAAGGGAAGAATGAAAACCGATAACAGAAAATATTATTTTAAAATAATGCAAGCAGAAATTATAACCATTGGCGACGAAATATTGATTGGACAGATTGTTGATACCAATTCAGCATGGATGTCAAAGGAACTGAATGAAATTGGTATTTCTGTTAATCGCATTACGAGTATTTCAGATACTAAGGAAGCCATTGTTTCTTCTATTGAAGAGGCCATGTCGCGTGTTGATTTGGTTTTGACGACGGGCGGACTTGGTCCGACCAACGATGATATTACTAAAAAGACCTTGAGTGATTATTTTGCTTGTGAATTGGTGCAGGATGATGGTCTTTATGCAAAGATTGAAGAGCGTTTGGCACGATACAAAATTGGTATGAATGCTTTTAACCGTGAACAGGCTCTTGTTCCTCAAGGTGCTAGAATTATCACCAATGATTTTGGAACGGCGCCTTGTATGTGGTTTTCCAGGGATAATAAGCATGTAATTTCCATGCCGGGCGTTCCTTTTGAGATGAAGAATATCATGCAATCTAAGCTATTACCTATTCTAAGTGAAGAGTTTGATTGTCCCTATGTTTTGCATCAAACGGTTATGGTTCAAGGATTGGGAGAATCAGTTCTGGCTGAGATGTTACAAGATTGGGAAGCTAATCTTCCATCTGTAGTTAAGTTGGCTTATTTACCATCGCCAGGCGTGGTACGTTTGCGCATGAGTTTAGTGGGCGATGATGAAGCGGAATTGAAGTCCATCGTTGAGAATCAACTTAAAGGGCTGAAAGCTATTTTGGGAGAACGCATATTCGCCTTTGATGATGAGAAAATCGAGCAGGTGATTACTACTCTCCTTTTAGATAAAAAGAAAACGGTGTCTACAGCTGAATCTTGCACAGGCGGAAATATGGCACATATGCTAACAGCAATGGCTGGAAGCTCGGCCTACTTTAAAGGTTCGATAGTGGCTTATTCCAACGACGTAAAAGCAAATGTTTTAGGTGTAAATGTGAATAGTCTGGAAGATTTTGGTGCCGTTAGTCAACAGGTGGTTGAGCAAATGGCCACAGGGGCTTGTAAGGCTATTGGTACAGATTATGCTATTGCTACATCAGGTATTGCCGGACCCGACGGAGGAACAGAAGAAAAACCTGTAGGAACCGTATGGATTGCTGTCGCTTCAGTTGATAAAGTGATTTCTGAGAAATACGTGCTCTCAAAAGAACGTGGACGCAATATTAGAATGGCTTCCATGGCTGGTTTTAATATGCTTAGGAAGATGATATTGGATGATGAGTAGATTTGTTGATCGATTTCATTCTCTCGAATTCTTTTTTGAGTTGATTAATCTGAATGAGATTGCTTGGTTATAGATCAAGAAAGCTGTCAGGATCAGTTGAAATATGACCTGACAGTCCTTAATCATATAAAATTTAAAAATACATCATCAAAGCCACACCCAAGCCAAGGCCTGCTAGCACCAATGAAATTTTGTGTCTATCCGTTTTGAAAAGAGTGAGAATAAGCGAACATATCAGCAGGCTTAAGAAACTGATGAGGAGGAATGCTGAAAAACTTCCCAGATTATAACCTAAATAAGATAAGAACTTCAAACTAGAACCCAACGCTGCTTTGTGGTGTAGGCTAAGAACAAAACCTTGCATAATCCCAATTAAAACAAAAATATTGTAGTGTAGTGTGCTCACTCGATTACTGAAGATGCCATTAAGTGATACAATAATCAGGCTGATAATGGCAAGTAAGTGAATTGTGGTGGAGGTAAGGCTTACAGCTTTAAATACAGAAAGAGACAAGCCCACTAAAGATCCTGAACAAAGCGCCAAAATTAGAATGAGATACGTTTTCCATTCTCGGAAACTAAAGAAAGCTCCAATAATAATCAGAAATAATATTTGATGAATTGCCGAAACTCGGCATAAATGCTTGAGTGCAATTTCGAAGCTGTAAATTAGTTGATCCATGTTATAACTTAGTGATTAGAGAATGGCTTTTACTTTTGTATTTAAATGAAAAAGCCTTAATAGTTGATCTGATTAAATTTAATTCGAGCTCGGCAGTTTTCTTTGCCAGTGGTACAACTTATAATTTTACAATTCATGTGATTCTCATCATCTAATTCTTGATAAATCTGAATTTGCTCGTCTAATTTTAGCTCATGTAGAAAGTTGATTTCCAATTCAGAAATGGGTTTTTCTGTTAATGTCTCATGTGGGAACGCGTCAATCAACCATTTTAGATATTTCACATTGTTTACATGATGATTAATATCGATATCAGAGTAGTGAATTTTTATTTCTTCGATAAGTTCAGCTTCCTGTGATAGGGGCGCCAGTTTTTCAAGATCTTTTGCGAAAACCTCTGGAAAATTGCCTATAGGCATATTTTTCACTATTTCATGCGGACGAAGTGGACGATGGCTTTTTGAATCGACAACCAACCAACAAGAGCTGGCTAAAGCAATGATATTGTTTTCAGTATCAAAAATACGAAAGTCTCGCGCACCAAAAAGACTTTTAATACCAGTTGGAAAGGTTTCAATTCGAATATTTTCTTTCCATTTTGCAGGACGTATGATTTTAATCTTCATACGAGAAAGGACCCAGGCATGGTTATTTTGATTTAAATCCTCCATACCTTGTCCAATCATATCAACATGATTGCCTGCAATTTCCTGCAAGTAATTACAAATGCTCGTGAGTTTTGCATTACCATGCCAATCAGTATCGAAAGAACCGATTGTGAATTCCTGGCTGTATATACTTAAATCTGTCATTAGAAAATTACAATTATTGATTAAGAACGTCTTGCATTATAAATCGATCGAATAAGAATCAAAACCACAAATGGTAAAATTGTATAGGGTAATTCTTGCGGCATAATAGGCCAGGCGGCTATCACCAAAAGTAAGAATATTGAATGATATTTGAAGTAGCTTTTTACCCATGAAGGTCTGTTTTTCTTAAAAAGAACGTGTATTAATGGCAGATGAATAGGTAATGCCCAAAGAATATTAAAGTTAGGTCCCATGGCCTGATGATCGGTTAAAAACCAAAGAAACAGAATGACAAAGCCAAATAGAGAGGTGGAACCAAATACTAACACATCGAGTAGAACGAATCGCTTTTTATTTTTTAGAGAACTCAAGGTCAGTAGTAAACCAATAAAAGAAATAAAGCCGAAAATGAATAAGGGATGCAGATACCAAGGCGTTGGTTTTTGTTGAGCCATTTCGCTTAGAATAATATTTTCTTTACCAACAAGCTTTGTAGTTTGGTTTCCCTGTGTAATTAAAGCCTGATCAAAGCCAATTTTCAGCATATCAGGTAAGAACATCTTCTGATAATTTGTGGCTTTATTGTCGAGAGGTTGACCTAAAACCAAATGGATACCCGTGTAAATCCAGGGTGTTTCGTTCATATAAAGATTAAGTAAATCTCTAAAGCTTTTATCGCTTATTTTACCAGAGTCTTTATATTCTACTTGACCTAAAATTTCGTTTTGAAGAACATCACGAATAAGGGTAGAGCAGTTATTGAATAAGAAGTCGTATGAATAATAGCGGTTCTCAGGACGATAGTTTTCCCAAAGTGCTTTTAATAACTTTTGTTTTGAGTCTGAACTCAAATTTAAATCTTGTTCAACAATCCAACGCTGGTCTCTTTTATAAGCTGCTTTAAAATCTTTAAAATAATTGACGGTGAGGTTGTATTTTAGTTTGCCTCTTATGAATTTTGGATAAAAATTTGGTGTATTGAAATCAAAGTTCCCAAAGTTGAATACAACATCCATATTTTTGGATGGTTCTTGAACTCTAATGGCAGAATGTCCAAATAGAGAGTAGAGTTCTAAGCCTGGAGAACAAGTGAGTATGCTAATTTGAGTCTTGTCTGTAGTTTCTTGCGCCTGCACTATACTAGCCGGCTGGACAAGCAAGAGTGTAAGAAAGAGTAAAATGAGTAGGTTTCGCATAGTTGTGTATTATTTCTCCCCGAAGATAATAATTTTTGTATCTAGGTTGTTAAATAGCTTTGTCAAGATTTCTTGTATTTTAGAAATGTGGGTAATTTGAAATGAAACTGCCCCATTCATAATGAATAGGGCAGTTTGTAATGCTTGTTTTAATCTTGTTTTTATCTCATATCAACAACTTCTACATCTGGGTTTGCTGTTTGATCGAATACGAAATCAGAATCTTTGAATTCCACATTAGGTTCAAATTTCTTGATTTTAATGGTGATGTTATTACCATCTTTTCCTATAGATACCAGAGATTTCATTTCTAAAGTCTTCGTATCAATATGAAGTCTGATACGAGAAAATGGTCTTTCTTCATCTAAAGGAAATAGATCGATGACATGAAAAGAACCTGCCGAAGTTGTTTGTTCTTCTATATAACTAAATTTGAAACCAGTTTCATATAGAGTGAAGATCTGTGTTGGATTTAGGCCACTTTCTTCATCTTCTTCATCTGGCTCCTTAATATTAACTTCTTCTGCGTCTACCAAGTGTTGGTAGATGGTTTTACCATCAAAATAAGTATAAACATCCATCAGGTATAAACGGTACTTATCACCCTTTAGAATAATATTTCCATCTGAATTTTCGTGAACGTCTTCTTCTGCATTATCCATATTAAAAGTAAACTCAGCCTTTATGCTACTATACTTTTTATTGATTTCAGAAACTTGATCTAAAATTGTTTTTGCCTTATTTCCTTGAGCAGAAACATTCAAGCTTAATAGTGTAATAATTAATAGAGAAATATACTTTGTCATATTTTTTTCTGTTTATTCTTGTTGAGATATTATAAATGTCTTTTTGATGGTTTTGTTTAATCAATTATTGTGCCAGTTACGTTAAGACTTGAGATAATAATTTCTCCAATGAATAATCATCAGAGACTAAAACCTGACGGGCCTTACTTCCTTCGAAAGCTCCAACAATACCTGCTGCCTCAAGTTGATCGACAATGCGACCCGCACGGTTGTAACCGATAGAGAAGCGTCTTTGAATAGCTGATGTTGAACCCTGTTGAGAACCAACAACCAATCGGGCTGCTTCTTCAAACAGGACATCACGTTTTTGCAAGTCAACCTCTGCCAGATTCTCATTACTCTCTGCAACATATTCAGGGAGCATTAATGCGGAAGGGTAGGCTTGTTGCTTTTGAATATACTCTGTGAGAGCCTCAACCTCCGGAGTATCAACAAAGGCACACTGCACACGAATCAATTCACTTCCGAGTGAGATTAGCATGTCACCACGCCCAATCAACTGGTTGGCTCCGGGGCTGTCCAAAATAGTTCGGGAGTCGATCATCGATGCAACTTTAAAGGCAATTCGAGCTGGGAAATTGGCTTTAATCACACCAGTGATAATATTTGTCGACGGACGTTGAGTCGCGATAATCATATGAATACCAATGGCACGAGCCAACTGGGCAATACGAGCAATCGGAGTTTCAACTTCCTTACCAGCTGTCATAATTAAATCGGCAAACTCATCGATAATTACGACGATATATGGCAGGTAACGGTGTCCGTTTTCCGGATTAAGCTTACGTTTTACAAATTTGGTATTGTATTCGATAATGTTTCGAGCGTGTGCTTTTTTAAGCAGATCGTAACGGGAATCCATTTCAACACAAAGCGAATTAAGAGTCGCAATTACTTTATGGATATCGGTGATAATTGCCTCTTCCTCTTCGGGTAATTTGGCAAGAAAATGCTTTTCTATTGTCGAATAGATATTCAACTCTACTTTTTTTGGATCGATCAGTACAAACTTAAGTTGCGATGGATGCTTTTTGTAAAGTAAAGAAGTAATGATTGCATTTAGACCAACCGATTTACCTTGTCCGGTAGCACCAGCAACCAAAAGGTGAGGCATTTTTGCCAGGTCGAGGGTGTAAGTTTCGTTTGAGATCGTTTTACCCAAAGCTACAGGCAGTGCATATTTCGATTCCTGAAATTTCTTTGAAGCAATAATGCTCTTCATTGAAACAATTTCAGGTGTGCGGTTTGGTACTTCGATACCAATGGTTCCTCGTCCTGGAATTGGTGCAATAATACGAATCCCTAATGCCGCTAAACTTAGTGCAATATCATCTTCAAGATTCTTGATTTTAGAGATTCGTACACCAGGAGCAGGCACTATTTCGTAAAGCGTAACGGTTGGACCGATTGTTGCTTTAATCTGAGTAATTTCAATTTTATAATTGCGAAGCGTATCGACAATTTTAATTTTATTACTCTCAAGTTCTTCTTTACTAACCTCTGAATTGTTAATGTGATGATCTTCCAGGAGATCAAGTCCTGGGTAATTGTAGTTAGATAAATCTAATGTAGGGTCAAAATCATCCATAGGAGCATGATTGATTGAGACACTTTCCTCTTTAACGCGGACAGCTTCAATGGTTAATTCAACATCAATATCTTCATTATCTTGTTTGTTTGTGCTTGTTGCAGGTTTAAAGTCAGATTTGATATTAAGTTCTATTTCACTGCTTTTATTAATTGAAAGTTCTTCTTCCTCTTCAAGCTCTGAAATAAACTCTTCTTCAAGCTCAACTTCAAATTGCTTATGATTTGTTTCTTCAACTTGATTAGGACTTATAATAAGTTCATCTTGGAAAGCCGTTTCATCTTCAAGCTCACTATCGTCTTCATCAAGTTCCAACTCGTTAACTTCTGGTTTAGCTTTTCTTTTGAACGGTTTTTTCATGTGGGTTACTGCATTCTTAAAACCAAAGGCTATCAAACTAAAGAAACAGATGATGATAACAAAAAGAGTTCCTACATTTCCAATCAGTGAAATTAACCATTCACTAATGAAATAGCCATGAGTTCCTCCTAGGTATAGGAAGCTAGTGCTGGTTGAGTCGACAAATAAGAAGGCAAGTAATACTGAGCCCCATATGCTGAATAATAGGGTATAAAGAATACTTGTCTTGAGTGATTGAATTTTTATTCCAAACAAACGAATTGACAAAACAGTTAGAATATATAGAATAGAACATGCTGCTATTCCAAATCCTTTGTTTATTAAGAGATTTGAAAGAAAGGCTCCGGTTTTTCCAGTCCAGTTTTCTACACGAATGACTGAGTCTAAAAGAAGTTCTAAAAATTGAATGTCTAATTTGCTTTGATCGGCACCTCCTGTAAAAAAGAAGGATACAAATGCTAAACCTAAATATATGGTAAATAAACTAGAACTGATTCCTAGAATAAATCGAATACGTTCGTCTGCTAAAAAAGCAGGTGTTGTAAACCACTTCTTTTTTGTTTTTGTGTTTCTTTTTTTTGCCATTGAGTCTATTTTTCCTACTTATAATATGATGTGAAAGTAATAAAAATAGGCCGTAATTCCACACGAATGAAGGCATAGAAATTCAATACATATTCTATGTAATTAGAAACTAAAGAGAACGGATTTTGTTAAGAAATATTGTATGTGCGTAAGCTTATTGCCTAACACAATGGGTGTAAGAAAGTTTTGAACCGATCGATCTGCTTTTAAAGCAGTAATTCCTACATTTTAAGAAACAGATGTATTTATTCTTTAAAGCTTAATGCATATTTAAGAATTGTTTTTACATCAGATTTAACGTAGTCAGCAGGGATGATGAATTCTTTGGTATTAACAGGAGTTAGACAAATATTCTGAGCCGAAAATCTTGCTTTTATTTTGTTCATTGTAGTCTCAAATTCAAGCAGTACACCATCAATTTTGTTAAAAGGCGTATTTCTGTTGGGATTCTCCAGACAAATATCTCGGGTATAATAAACATCTATTGGATTAGGTAATTCTTCAATATATACTCTAGCCAATTTGCATTTATAGCCTGCAATAACTTTATCTGTTTTTAAGTATTTTATTTTAGTTGCAAGCTTGTGGCTATATATGAAAGGGATCTCATCACTAGAAAATTCATAGTTCATCTTATTATTGAGAATCTTAAAAAGAATGGAACTCTTAGGTTCTCCAATTTTTGAAATAAATTTTGTACTGAAAAATCCTAAGTACCCTTCAGATAGAACAGAGATATCATTGTTTTTAAATTTATATTCAACTACAGTTGGAAGGAGTGCAACAATTGGATTTGCATCCTCATCGGTCTCATAGCTTACTTTATAGGTAATAACCCCTTCGGAGTCAGTCTTTTTTTCATCCGACTTGTTAGAACATGATACGAAAATTAGTAAGATGATCAGTATAAGGGTTGTATGTTTCATATAGGTGTGTTGTCGTTCAATAAAAATAGATAAAAGCAACTATTAATCAAACGTGAATCTTAGTTCTTACATGAATATGTTTTATTCCAATGTGAAAGTAGCTAATTACTTTGTAAAAAATACATTCTCAAGATTAAATGAATATTTAATAAATAAGCTATCATGTATTAGGTTTAATTTTATTGCTGCTCTTTTCCTGTGGGAATCTATTTTATTGTTGCAAAAGTAAAAATATGCGTTTTTCTGTTCATAATCTTAAGATATATGAAAAATATAAGATGATTTTATGAAAAAACAATGGTATGAACATAACAGTAAAAGTTTATTGTAAATGCAAACGAGTGTATCTTTTAAAAAGTCTGTGTATTGAATTTCAATTTTTTAACGGTACTTATATTTTACAGTAAAAGTTTAGTCGTTTAAGGTGCTGAATAACAGTTAGTATAAAAGCTTTGAAAAAATATTAAAATTCATTGAAATCTTGATAAAATTTCTAGATTTGTATCTCAATTATTCAAACAACATAAATAAAAACCTATAATGAATAAATTAGCAGTTGTAGCATTAGGTGGAAATGCCTTGTTAAGAGGGAATCAAAAAGGTACTGTTGAAGAACAAAATCAAAATACGATAGACACTCTTGAAAATCTTATCTTCCTGGTTAAAGAAGGATATGATGTTATTATTGCTCATGGTAATGGCCCACAAGTAGGGAACATATTGATGAGAAATGATGCAGGAGAACAACTATACAACATTCCTCAGATGCCTTTAGATATTGATGTTGCTGACTCACAAGGTGGCATTGGTTATATGATTGAAAGAAACTTGCGTAATGTATTAAAGGCAAATGGCATCGAAAAAGATGTTGTGACTTTAGTTACTCAGGTTGTCGTTGATAAGAACGATGCTGCTTTTGCTGATCCAATTAAGCGCGTGGGTAGAATTTACACAAGAGAAGAAGCAGATCAGTTAATCGCTGATAAAGGATGGATCTTTAAAGAGGAAGTTAAAGCTGATGGAGGATGGAGACGTGTTGTCCCTTCGCCAAAGCCAATTCGTGTAAT
>NZ_JBFFKR010000115.1:0-10215 GCF_041555295.1 Ancylomarina sp.
AAATATAAATTACACCAATACCTTTAATATTCTATAATCAATTACTTAAGCGAATTCGCCAATAAAAAGAAAGTAATCAAACTTGTAATTAAACTTAATGAGAAAGACTCTCCGAATCCCCACATTTGGGCTTTAACAGGTTCAATATAAATTAGGTCATTAGGTTGTATATAATAGTTTTGACTATCAACAAGATTCAAATCTGATAAATCAATAGTTATTATCTTAGTTCCTTCGGTTGAAGGACGAAGAATCTTTACCTTCTTCCTTTTTCCATATATGGTTAAGTCTCCTGCAATAGATATAGCTTCGAAAATAGTTAGTTGATCCTTGCTCATATTATATTGACCAGGATCATTCACTTCACCTAAAATTGTAAACTGCGTATGGGTTAATTGAACCTGAAGTGTAAAAGTATCGATGTGGTTTTTAAGTATTTTCTGCATTTTGGCTTTAATTTCTTTTATAGTCAAATCAACCACCTTTATTTGTCCGATATAGGGAAAATCAATTTCACCTTCATCAGAAACTAGATAACTCTGATACCTCATACTGCTGGGATCTCCCATTTGATTATTATTCATTTGACCAGCATTCAGATTGTAAAGACTCTCGACAGCTTCATCAGGGGTTAAAACCCTAATATAAATGTAGTCACGTGGTTGAATTTTATAAGCTTCAGTAATCTCAACAGCCCTTGTATACAGGTTAATATATTTTTTATTATCACTCACATCTTGCATGTAAATTATTTTCTTCTGAGGTATACAAGCGACAAATGATAATAACAGTAGAAGAACTAAAATTTCAGAAAATTTCATTGTGTATAGTTTGATGTTAAAGAATATTTTTTCCCATTAGAATCTCAATTAGTTACATAACAGAATGAGGTTTTATTTTCTTTCCAGTTGAACTAACTTTAATCAATTTTTCGAAAATTATAACTTGAGGTATCTTATGTATTTGAAGTTTCTCATGACACTTTTTTAGAATTAACTTCTTCATTTGTATCTCTTCACTAATGTTTTTCAAAACGATACTAGCCTTAACAGCTTCACCCAATAAATCATCACAAATCCCTATAATCGTACAATCAACAACATCAGGAACAGATAAAATAACTTCTTCAATCTCTTTAGGACTTACCCTTTTCCCTCCGACTTTAATAATCTCTTTTTTACGACTTTCTAAGAAAATATAGCCCTCCTTGTCAATTCTACCCAAATCGCCAGTATGCAACCATCCATTTTTTATAACAGACTCTGTACCTTCTAAATCATTGTAATAACCCTGCATTATATTGTCACCTTTAGCTACAATCTCACCAAGTTCACCCACCTTCACATCTAATCCATTTTCATCAATAACTTTCAAATGTACATTTGGTATTGATTTACCTATCGAGCCTATTTTTTCTTTTAATTTATCAGGTGGTAAATAAGATAAACGTGCTGTAGCTTCCGTTTGACCATACATCACATAGAATTTAACATCAGGAAATGTTATAATGAACTCCTCTATAAAATTATTATGAAGTTTTCCTCCTGCTTGAGTGACGTATCTGAGGTGAGAAAATTTTGTTTCCTTAAATGTCTTTGATTTTTTCAGCAGTATTTGGAAATGACTAGGGACTCCGGCAAAACCAGTACAGTTATATTCTTTTAAATTATCAATAACTGTAGGCAAAAACATAAAACTTTTAATGAGTACTAACGAAGCTCCTACCTTTAAATGAGTATGCAATAATGATAAACCGTAACAATAATAGAAAGGTAAAACAACTCCCATTATATCATCCGTGCCTAGTTTTAAGTAGCTAAGAATCGACTCTGTATTCGCAATAATATTTTTATGGCTTATCACGACTCCTTTAGGAGTACCTGTCGATCCTGATGTAAATAATATTTCAGCAATTTTATTTTGATCAAACTCCCCAGAAAAGTTAACTGTTGTAAAACTCCGATTTTCTACGATTCCTTTAAGCTCACTTTCACCTATTTGATAAGAAATTGAATTGGATATAATTTTATTAAATCTATTTGAGTAAACAACACAAATACTATTGGTCGATGTAACTATATATTCTAGGTTATCCTGCTCAATAGCTGGGTCAATGGGGATACAAATATTGCCAGATTTAATGATAGCCAAGTAAGCTGTTATAAAAAAAGAGGAATTCTCACTAATCAAAATAATATTATGATCTTCTCCTATCTTGTTTCTTAAATAATTCGCAAATTTCAAACTACTATAATAAACCTGCTTATAAGAAAGGGATTCTCTAGGGGCTACAACAAAATTTTTATCAAGTGAAGCTGATTCTGAAAATAAATAATCAAAGACATTCATATGATTTCGCTATTACAAAAAGATTAGGATAGATTAGAAAATAGGTGCTAATCTCAAATATTCTGTAGTATTCTGCTTTCGTTCAAAATTCTTATAAATATTACGAATTTCTTCAACTAATTTATTTAAAGCAGTAGCAACTTCCTCAACTTCATATTTATTCTCCCAAGCATACCAAATAAGATCCATTTCTTGAAAAGGCATTTGATAAAAGAATTCTTCTTGAGTTTGCTCTGCACTATATGTATCGGTTGTTGGGGTACGATCGATAATCTCCTGAGGCACACCCAAGTATTCTGCTAATTGATAAACCTGAGTTTTATATAAATGTCCTATTGGCATAACATCAGCTCCACCATCACCATACTTCACAAAAAAACCTTGCTCAACCTCATGTTTATTGGGTGTACCTACAACTGCATAATGAAGACTCTCACCATAATAATACAACATAGACATTCTACTTCGCTGCTTAAAATTAGTGGACGCTACAATTTGTAAATACTCCTTTGCTGGTAGTAATTTGCTTTGCTGCGATCCATCAGGCTTAACTATAGTTAATGAAAATATAGTAGGAATATTCTCAAAAATATTCTGTTTGATTTCAATTTTGGCTTTATCCATTAGAGGATTAAACTCTGGAAAGACATTTGATACAGCTTCATCTCTTCGCTTATAACACCCAAAGCCATTGAGAGCAGATGTTATATCCTCTATAGTGGTTTTTACACCAAATTTTTCTGCCAATTTTTGTGCTAACATCAAACTATCCGGACTTGAATCTCTTTCAGGAAGTAAAATCCCTCTTACATTATCTTTACCCAATGCGCGAGTTGCTAAGGCTAGTACAACCGAAGAATCTATACCTCCACTTATTCCAACCACCGCCCCTCTTCGCTTCAGCTTATTTCTAACATTAGTTCTTAGCTTTTGACATATCTCGTCACAAATCGATTCAATATTTTCAAGGCGTAAAATATCTTTTGAAAATGATTTAGCTGTTATTTCCATATCAAATTAATTTAGGAGAGTTAATTTACAATCAATTAAGTCAGATTCTTTTAATTCACTTCTTTGTTTTCTCACAAACAAATCATCCAAAATTTGCGTAGATAATATTCCCATATAAGCCATCTTGTCGACTTCTGAAATATTCTTTTTAGAATCCAATTTCAAGACAAGTTTTTTAACCATTTCAGAATCAAAAATACCAGAGGTCATAATATTTTTCTCCGACAACATATTCTTTATATAGTCAGAATCAAAGTTGTTTATTGCAGGAGCTCTATATGCTTGTTTTGGCCTATTTATAATTTGGTCAGGTAATTTCTCATTCATCATTTTTTTCAACAAAACTTTCTCATTCAAACAATTAAGTTTAAACTTAGCTGGGAGTTGCATACAGAATTCAATAACTCTATGATCTAAAAAAGGATATCTCCCTTCCACAGAGTTTGCCATTGCCATCCTATCTCCTTGAGAGGATATTAAGTAACCTGACATAAACAACTTTATTTCAAGCCATTGAGCACGTGATAAAAGATCTACGCCTTCAAACTTATTTCCTAAGCTATTTTCCAACTCAAGAATAGGCTGGTAATTATCAAGTTCAGCTTTAAGGTTCTTCGAAAAGTATTTTTTTATTCTAGATGTATTATTCCATCTAAGTAAATGAGAATAAACTAAAGAATCTGTGTCAGTTAACTTATACGAAAAAAACAGATTTAAAGCTTTAGCTCCATTCATTTGGGGCAAATAAGGATATAATCTTTTTAGTAATAATGGTCTGTATTTTGATTTTGGATCTTTTGCCCAGAACTGCCTAATTAAAGCCTCTTTAAAAATATTATATCCACCTAATAATTCATCAGCACCTTCGCCAGTAATTACGACTTTTATATTATTCTTTTTTACCAATCCTGATAACAATGCCATTGGAGAAGGAGAGCTTCTTAAAATGGGAGTTTCCAAATGCCAAATTATATCCGAAAATATATGAGAAATATTATTGCTTTCACATATAATACTATTGTGTTCCGTTTTGAAGAAACTTACAGCTTCATTCTGAAAATCTGTTTCATCAAATTCTTTATCAGCAAATCTTAATGAAAAAGTTTGCAATTGATCTGGATTATTTTCCTTAATAAACGAGGTTGTAACACTAGAGTCAAGACCTCCACTTAAGTACGCTCCCACAGGGACATCTGCTCTCAATCTAATTTTTACCGCGTCTGAAAAAATATTTCGAAATTCGTCAACTGCCTCTGACATTGTTATATCTCGATATTCGTTAGATTTACATAGGGGCAATTCCCAGTATTTTTCTTCTTTAATATCGGTTCCATTAGCTAAAATATAGTGACCTGGCTGAACTTCAAGTATATCCTTAAAAATTGTAAGTGGAGATAGAGTTGTCCAAAAGGTGAAAATTTGCGTTAAAGCCACAGGGGAAATTTGTGCTTCTATATTGGGGTGTTCAAACAGAGCTTTCATCTCAGAAGCAAACACAATCCCAGTATTCACTTTTGAATAGAATAAAGGTCTAATTCCAACTCTATCCCTAGCAAGAAATAATTCTTTTTTTAAAGTATCCCAGATAGTAATAGCAAACTGACCATTCAATTTACTTAAAGACTCTACTCCATACTCTTCATAAAGATGCAAAACAACTTCTGTATCAGTAGTTGTCTTAAAAACATGTCCTTTTTCTTTAAGCTCTCTTTTTAATTCCAAATAATTAAAAATTTCACCATTAAAAACAATCCACAAAGTACCATCTTCATTTGATAAAGGCATACGTCCATTATCAAGATCCAGAATACTTAAACGAACGCTCCCAAGACCAATCTCATTGGTCAATACAATACCACTTTGATCAGGACCTCGATGTTTTATACGTGTTAGCATACGCCTTAAAACATCTATAGACTCATCATTATTAAAGCAAGGATAAAAGCCCACTATACCACACATAACTATTTAGGAGTATTAACTAATTTACTGGATTCTTTGACTTCAAGTCTGTCTAAAATAAATTCAGAAATACTATCTATGGATGCAAAGTTTTCAACAAGAAGCTCGTTATCTTTTGTATCAATATGAAACTCATCTCTTATAAAATCAATTAGAAACAAAAGTCCCATCGAATCAAAAAGCCCTTCCTCAAAAAGCAAGGTATCATCTTTAATATCATTTTCACTTGAAAAGGTTGCTTCAATAATATATTGACGAAGCTTATCTTTCATTACCTTGTGATTATTCATAGTATTATTTATTTAAACTATATTATATATTGTATTGTTACATATAATATTTTAATTTATCTATTTAACACCATTAAACTTATGGCTATACTCCTTCATGAATTCGCGTTGAAGTTCTAATAAGTTTTTAGATCTAGAACCTATTCGCCTTACAGGATGCCCAAAAAACATTCCCCATTCTGGCAAATTCCTACTAACTAAAGACAATGCTCCAACTGAAGAACCTTTTCCTATAGTAACATTGGGTAATACAACTGATTCCGCTCCTATTATTACATAAGACTCAATCCTTACAGCACCTCTAGAAACTCCTTTATACTTATCAGGAATTGTAGGATTAGTAAGGTATTTACCAGAATAATCATCAGACCTGCTATATATTTTCACCCCTTGCGATAAACCACTAAAATCATTGATAAAAATCCCATCTCGTGCACCAAGAAAACAGTAACCTCCAATATGAACGAAAGAACCAATTTTTAATTCACCTTTTCCGATCGCAATAATTGTACAAAAAGAATCAATAATCACATTATTGCCAATGGAAATATTAGCTAGGCCAACTATTGTTGAATTTTTATAAATCTTTACATTTTCACCTATTGATTTAAAGCCTGCATTTTGTAACTCAGCTTCAGTGAAATAACCTGGATCGAAAGGATTACTCATAATTTTATTATTGGACATTAGTATTATTCCATCTTCAAAACTCAACTTATTGTATTATACATTGACCACCTACACTTATATACTGAAGATTCTGATAGCCAAAATTGAAAAGTAATCCAATAGGCTTATCTATATTTTTAAGGCTATCCATAAAAGTATTTTCTTGCTCTTCTGATAAAAATGAATGTGTATCCAATCGAACAATAATTTTATCGAAACATACAAACTGTTTTCTTTCATTTGGGACATCTTCATGCTCTAAAATTCTAGGTGTATAAGGAATATTTCTTAACTCCAATTCGAGTTCAAGAACCTCCTTATAGATATGGTCTTGACAACCGTGTCCTAGTTGTTTATAGATAAAATTACCAACTTCTATAAGTTTATTAATCTCTACTTGATATGAATTATTTTCCACGGTAGGTATCATTAATTAGGATTAATACTTTCTCTCGCTCAAAATTCTTTCTTCAAAGAAATTGGTTCTAAGTGCAATCAATCCATTCACTATTAGATGCTAATTGTAATTGTGGATTCCAGAAAAAACAAAACAAATATGAAAAAGCGTATTTCTTAAAATCCAAAACAAAAGATTCGTTCTCACGTATCGCATCACATGGTAACTCTTTTACAGCTAAATCTAGATTCATCCCAAAGAGTTTGAACTGATTCTCTTCGCTTGTTTTCTTATCTCGAGAATTATTATTCCAAATAAAACGAATAGTGGTATCACCAGCCATCTCTAACCATAGATTATTAACCTCACCTAAATTACCCGTAGTAAACTTTAGTCTCTTGATATTGAGATAACCTTCGGAATCGAAAGCATGTGTATTAAGTTTGCAAAATAAGTTTTGCCCACTCATTGAGTTCCTTCTAGCCTCAGGATTCCAGTACGGCCTTATCAACTCATCTAAATTTAGGCTCACAAATCGACTCGCAGCCTTAAATTTTCCACGTTGCTTCATTTGTCCAGGAGTTCGAGGATTTTTCACCTTACTTGGTTTGCTTCTGATGTACGTTTTACCATAGCGATGAGAAATAATCACAGGTCCCACAAGTCCGGTTAAAAGTTTATCTTTAATACTTGCCATAGTCGTTTTGAAATAAACAGAAGTCTAATTTTTTCAACTTCATTAACATTTTTATTGCTAAAGGGGAGGACTAATTGATTTTAGATAAGAATTGAATTTTGTAAAAAAATATGCGAGTCGATAATGTGTAATTTAAGAATTGGGTTTCTGCTATTATTATAGCTTATTGCGTCAATAAAATATACAACAGCTCACTAGACGCTTCATATCAGCATCGGTCATATCCAAACTTGTTCCAGACGATACCCAGTCTTATTCCAGATTTGTATTATTAAAAAAACAAAAAAAAATCAAGCTAATTATCGCCATACATTGTCTCTATTGGCATCTTAAGTCGTTTAACCTCATCCAATGAAATATCGGCATGAACACAACAACCCAAACTTATAAAACGAATAACAATACGATGTTGCCCTCGTAACTGCAAAAGTTCGCCTCGAACACCTTTCAGTGGCCCAATTGTCACTTCCAGATGATCTCCCTTTTTCAAACTCTTGGAAGTAAGTTCGACATCTCTTTTTGTATCTTCCAGAAAAAGTTTTAATGATTCAATTTGAGAATCAGGAATAGGTATGGCTTTTCCCCCAAAACAGACATATCTTACAGCCCAAGTTGGGCTTAAGGCCTCGTAATACTCACGCTCACTAACTCTAACAAAAACATAAGAGCTAAACAATGGCCTCTCAACCCATTTTTTACGATCACTCCAAACTCTCAGTTCCTTTTTTAAAGGTAAATAGGTTTCAACCCCTTTTTCCAAGAGTTCCTTATATACCTTTTTTTCTGACCTCGATCGGGTGTAAATGGCATACCATCTATATGTTCTTTTTAGTACTTTCAATGGTTGATAGTTTATAGTGTGGAATTAGTCAGATAAGCGAAATAAAATCTATATTAACTTGAGAGGTAATTGATACAGCTTCGCTCTTTCAGTCCCATTATTCTATAATAGAGCCTATGAAATCGCGCATTCTTAAATATTGCTTATAAATAAATTTAAGACTACACTAGTAAAATTATGATGCTTTCGTATAAACTTCAATACCCGAAAAAAGGTATTTTGACAGATATTCGCTAAAGTTTCTTATTTATAAAGAAGCCTACAATCGAACAATATATTTCGTTACAAAATGAAAACTCATGAGTTTCCAGGGAGAGTAATTATCTTAATTAGACTAAATAAGATAAGAGTTCTGAAGTTCTAGCTTTTCTTACAAAACTAGAAGATTCCAATTTTTCCAGCCATAAAGGCCAAACAAGCCGTATTTCTGACTTTTAGTTTATTTATAATATTCTTTCTATGAGTATCAGCTGTATAATAACTGATATGTAATTTCTTACCAATTTCCTTATCGGTAAAACCTTTTACAATTAGCCTGAGTATCTCCATTTCTCTTTTGGATAGAGATGAGATCAATTCTAATTCATTATTAGAATTGAAGTCAATGGAATCAAATATATTTTTATTTCTATTATTTAACTGATTGGTTAAATCAATAAGGCATCCGAAAAGTTGCTCTGGGAAACTGTTAGGATATCTAGTTCCAACAACAATATTCATATAAATATCTCTCCAACATCCATCAGAATGTTTTAAACTTAATATCTCTGAGAAAGTATAATCCTTATCTTGCTGATCAAGATAAGTCTCAATTTTAGAAATATCAGTAGGATGAACGTTCTTGGCTATGTATTCAAGAAAAGAATATCCCTCAAGAACTACAGGAGGAAGATTTAAAATATCAATACTCTTCTTACTAGCCCAAACAACATCTAAATTAGAAGCATCCATTATAAAATAAGCCGTGTCAAAACTTACTTTTAAATCTCCATTGAAATGAAATTTATCTTCTAATTCTAAATCAGTAACACGTTTTCTTGAATCTGCTTCCCAGTATTTTTCTTTTCTTCGCCTCATCATATTCTTTCTGAAAAAAAGTTAGATTACTAATAGTGCCCTAAAAAGGTGAGAGGAAATAGGATCGTATTGCTAACTATAATAGTTGTATATTAATAATTGTCTTTTCGCAATTATTTTGAGTTATAGTAGCTTTGGATTATAAATTTATGGCCTTTTATTCATATATGAAGAATATATTTTAATACCATTTGATGAATATGATATCTTGCTAGACAAACTAACAAATTCGCATGATTGAATAAATTGGGATATTGTTAATACCTATTAATCTAAATTCTTAGATATTTTGGTGCTCTGAGGAATCTAACAAATAATAATAGTGATATATACTGATAGATTAAATGAGCACCATTAGGTGTCTATTATCTTAGATAAATACTAAACAACTCATTATTCCTATATAAATGAGATATCAGCAATCAAACTTAATCATCAAAAAAAGAAAACAAATAATGCTTTATTTTAAAGAATATTTTGATAATTTAACATGAATAATCGCTCTAATTTTAGTAATATAGTACTAGAAATTAATTTTCAACTTTTACTGAATATTTTCAGAATGGTATAAGGCATTCAAATAATCGAGTGATAAGAAAACTAATTGATATAAAAAATTAGATTGATATTGTATTTAAAGACGTTACATATATTTCAATCCTATTTTATAATAGAACATTAAATCAAAATTATATTCATATGAAGGAACTCTTAAAAAAAGGTATTGAAATCTTTGGAACTAAAGCTATTTTTTTAAATTGGATTGAAACTGAAAATGAGGCATTAGGAAATATTACTCCTGATTCGTTACTTGAATCAACTCAAGGGCTTTCAATAGTGTATGATTTATTAATGAAGCTTGAGCAAAACTCAATATCATAACACAATTTGGTATTTCATTAAACCTTTTTTGTTTTTAAGT
>NZ_JBFFKR010000116.1:0-10203 GCF_041555295.1 Ancylomarina sp.
AGGAGTATCCCCTTATTGTCAATTGTTTTTATGTATTCTCTTGAGTCGTAATGTTTAGCATTCAGATCTGATTGTTGAAAATAACAAGTAATAAGTTCTGATGAAAGTTCTTCGCCTAGTCCGAGTACCCGACATTTCACTTTTTCGGGGATATCTTGAAGAATAAAAATACCTTCTAATAGATTTGATAGATCTTTAAATTTTTCTTCCAACCACTTTTCTATACTGCTGTCAATTTTTAGTTCTTGTGAAAGATATAAGTGTCGGTGATATAAATTTTCTACGCTACTTTTATAGGTTTGATCTTGAAGACAGGCCTGATTTAAACAATTAGAAAGCAAGTCGGTAACACCACTTAGAGCTGAAACCACAATAATTGTAGGTTCAATTCTGTCGATATGACTAACTATTTGCTGCACTTTCTTGAGGCTTTCTGCTTGGGCAACTGAACTTCCTCCAAATTTTAAGATTCTCATATGATTATATTATTGAATGGGTTTTTAGGGCATAAAAAAAGCCTGCAGAATAATCTGCAGGCTTCGTTAAAATATTTTTATATTAAAAGCTTCACATTATTCCACACGTGGGGCAGGGCATCATAATAGATGTGCCTGTCGTTTGATTCATATATGTGGTCAATGCTGAGTTCATAGTTTCTTTTTTGGTGAAACAAATATGGTGAAAAAATAGAGGAAAACAAATAGTAAACGTCTTAGTTTGTAGAAAAAAGCAAGTTTTAATTCATTGAAAACGTTTGTGGTAGCATTAGTGGATCTTTCATTTTTGTTGGCTGGGATCAGGTTTTATATTGCACAAAATTTTAAATCACAGGAATACTAAAAATAACTCATCTGTATATCTTGATTTATTAATATCTAATATCTAGTTTTGCATCATGAAAGTATTATTGTTAGTTCTATTGGCTGGAGCCGTTTTAACTTTGCTTCTAACTTATATAAGCAAGTTGTTGTTTCCTAAGAAAAATGGGGAAGAGGAAACTGCTAGTGAACCTCTTGAAGAATGTTGTGGGGCTCACGAAGTTTGTGAGACAGATTTACTAAATAAAATGTCCGAAGAAATCATCTATTATGAGGATGAGGAATTGGATGCTTATAGAAATTTTGAGGAGAACGACTTTAACGACGATCAAATTGATGAGTTCAGAGAAATCTTGTATAGCTTAAAAGAAAAAGAGATTGAACCTTGGCTAAAAAGTCTTGAATTAAGACATATTATTCTTCCTTCAATCATAAAGTCAGAAGTGGTTTTCATGCTAGTGAAATAAATTTTCTGAGTTTAATAAAATATTTATAAATCGATTTCAAACGATTGTTCTTTCTTGATTAGGTTTATATATCAAATCTAAATTTAGATATTCTCTTAAAAAAGAGTACATTAGTCAGCGCTGCATGCCTTTGATGAAGTAAAATTAAAAAAAATGGTATTTTAAGTTATTAATGGTTACCTTTGCGGCTTCATAAATTATTTGGTAGACGTTCTTTTGTCAGGGGTTTCATTCATTATTTGAATTGAAAATTTTAGTGTGACAGGGGGCATCATGCCATGTCACAATTAAATCATTCGAATGAATTCATTTGAAAACTTAGGTTTATCCAAACCAATTTTAGAAGCTATTACAGAATTAGGCTTCGTAACTCCAACAGCTATTCAGGAAAAAGCAATTCCAGTTCTTTTAGAAGGAAGAAGCGATTTTGTAGGTCTAGCACAGACGGGAACAGGGAAAACGGCAGCATTCGGTCTGCCATTGTTACAATTAATTGAGCCAGATGAGAAGATCCCACAGGCTCTTATTCTATCTCCAACACGTGAATTAGGTATTCAGATTGCTGATGATCTTAAAACATTCTCTAAAAAGATTTTGAACTTGAATGTCGTTAATGTTTACGGTGGAGCAAGTATTGACGATCAGATTAGAAAAATCAAAAGAGGTGCACACGTTGTTGTTGCAACTCCAGGTCGTTTATTAGATTTAATTCGACGTAAAGCTATCAACTTATCAAAAGTAGAATATGTGATTCTTGATGAGGCTGATGAGATGTTGAATATGGGATTTAAGGAAGATATCGATGCCATCCTTTCTACGACATCTGACAAAAAGCTTACCTGGTTATTCTCAGCAACTATGTCTAGTGAGGTTCGTCGAATCTCTAAGAACTACATGACTGATCCTGTAGAGGTAACAGTTGGTGGGGCTAATACTACTAATACAAATATTGAGCATCAGTATTATTTGATGAACAATAGAGATCGTTATACTGTGTTAAAACGCATTGTCGATTTTTATCCTGATATCTATGGTATTGTTTTCTGTCGTACACGTAAGGAAACTCAAGAAGTATCGGAATTGCTGATGAAAGATGGTTACAATGCCGATGCTATTCATGGAGATTTATCTCAGGTTCAGCGTGACAGAGTAATGCGTAGTTTCAAAACGAAATCATTACAATTACTTGTAGCTACTGATGTTGCTGCTCGTGGTATCGATGTTGACGATTTAACACACGTATTGCATTATAACCTTCCTGATGAGTTAGAATATTATACTCACCGTTCGGGACGTACTGCTCGCGCAGGAAAAAAAGGGATCTCAATTGCTTTAGTTACACCTCGTGATGAGAGAAAGATTAAAGATCTATCTCGTCGTTTAAAAATGGAATTTGCTCAGGTTAAAATTCCTGGAGGAGCAGAAGTTTGTGAACGTCAGCTTTTAAATTTCATGCACCGTGTTAAGGATGTTAATGTTGAAGAAGAAGCAATTGCGCAATTCTTGCCAGCTATTCACGAAGAGTTGAAAGATCTTGATCGTGATGAGCTTGTGAAACGTATGGTTTCTTTGGAATTTAATAGATTCTGGGATTATTATAAGAATGCTCAGGATTTAAATATGAGATCATCTACTCAGAAACGCGTTCGCCAGAATGATGGTGAGGTTAGTACTGAGGATCGTTTGTTTATCAATATTGGTAGAAAAGACGGCGTTGATGTTCCTAGCTTATTGACTTTGATTCATAAGCAATGTGGTGTTCGTGGTAAGAATGTTGGACGAGTTGACCTTAAAGGTGTATTTTCATTCTTTGATGTTGATAAAGCTTTCACCGAGGAAATTATCAAAGGATTTGCTGGCGCTGAAGTAGGCGGAAGAGCAATTCGTATTGAGGTTTCAGGTGATCGTCCAGAAACTACAGATACTGAGGAGAGAAGTCCTCGTGGTGGTGATAGATCTCGTGGATATTCAAGTGGTGGATCTCGTGGTGGATCTCGCGGTGGATATTCAGGTGGTGGATCTCGTGGTGGATCTAGTGCAGGTAGATCACGTGGTGGATCTGGCGGCGGCGATAGATCTCGTTTCAGAAGTGACGATTCTAGAGATAGAAGAAGTAAACCTGAAGGTGCAAGATCATCTGATCGTAGAAGAAGAGATTAATTCGTTAATCATATAATATATAGAAAGGGAGCCAATGGCTCCCTTTCTTTTTACTTGTAATTTTGCTATTTAATTTAAAATTCAATAAAAAAAAGAGCACCAAGAAGTTCTAAATGAATTCTTGATGCTCATCTCTAAAATAAATTAGTTAGTCGGAATATGATGTGTGTTGTGATTCACTTATAAGATTATGATTGGATTACCATTCAATTTCACGGTATTCAACACTTTCTTGATTGATGTGATAGCCACTTTGTTGGTTCGAATTCTCAAATTTGTAAGCACTTACACTTACCGTATAAGTGGTTCCAGCTTTCATGGTGTAATTTGAATCCCATCCTAATGAGGTTTCTTTTAGTATTAATTTGTTCTCATTTAATCTTTCAGAGCTAAAAACTGTTCGTCCATCAATTTCTGTTGCGATCGTAATATGGTATATGTCTCTGTTTTCAACCATATTCCAAGCTATATCAATTTCGTGTTTTTCAGCATCGTAATCGAATTTTGTAATTTCGATAGGATCTATTCTTTCTTCCAAAAGCTTATCTGTTACTTTAAGGCTATCAGATTCTGTTGAAACTAAATTGAATTCGTAATCACCATTGTTGATATCATTAGTGCTGTAATCGTCTACTGCAGGAGTTGAAGTAAATCTTACTGCGTTTTCGCCAACTTTAATTAGAGTGATTACAGGGCTCTTATGATCGGAAAAAGCTACCTCAGCTTCCGACATGTATATATTACTGTATGCAATATAAACTGGAGCGTATTTGATTTCATTATCGATCTTCTGGCAACGTACATAGATGTCCCCTACGGCATCAAATTTCACGTCAAAATTATCATTTTTCTCACAAGCTGATAAAACTCCTAAAGAGATTCCTAGTCCTAAAATAAATTTACTTTTCATTTTTTTCTAATTTGTTTGATATAGATTATATAATCTACACCTCTTGTTTCTTAATCTGATTTTTCTAATTATAGAAGGGGATTTATGGCCATGTTCACCTTCTTAGTCTTAGTTCTAAGCATTGAGATTTCTTTTTGTATCTCACCATAGAGATGTTACTTTTTGAAATGGTTGCGTTAAGCTTTATGAAAAAGTTGAGCCATATCTACGATTTTTTTCGAATGTGGATTTTTTTCTTAATGGAACTTAAAAATATCCGTAACTACAAAAAAGTGTTTATAAATTCTGTTTCAGAAGATTGTTTAGAAAGAGTAAAAAAGAGTTAATTTTGACGCAACCAAATGAATCTTTTTACTACTTGTAATTGAATTCGGATACCTAAGACAAAATTAAACTTGAAGGATAAAAAACTCGAGCGAATAATTAAGGATTCAATTAAAGGTAAATCCAAAGCGCAGGAAAGCCTCTATGTTGAATATGCGCCCAAAATGATGGGGGTGTGTTTGAGGTACGCGAAATCTTACGATGAAGCTGAGGATATCCTGCACGATGGTTTTATTAAGATCTTTCATAGTTTGAAGTCTTTTCGATTTGAGGGATCTTTTGAAGGGTGGATGCGCAGAGTTGTCGTAAATACAGCATTGGAACGATTTAGAAATAAAGCACAACTTCATCCCGTTGAGGAATTTGATGAAGTGGAAGAAGAAGAAGATTTGGATGTGAAAGATGCATCCTTAGAAGTCCTATTGAAGATGATTCAAGATTTACCAGAACGTTATAGAATGGTTTTTAGTTTGTATGTTTTGGATGGTTACCCTCACAACGAAATCGCTGAAATAATGCAAATCACGGTTGGAACGTCTAAATCGAATTTGGCAAGAGCCAGAGGCATCTTAAAAGGGAAATTATTGGAATATTGGGACGAACAGGATCATAAAAGCAACTTGAGAATATGCTAAGAGATAAAGGACATATTGACAAGATATTCTCTGATGGACTTAAAGATCTGTCGGTGCAGCCAAGGCCTGAGCTTTGGAGCAAGATTAATGCAGATGTTAAGCTTGGAAGAAGGAAGAGGCGTGCCGCAGTGATTTTTATCTCTTTAGCAGCAGCTGCCTCTTTAGCCTTATTGTTTACACTTTCTGATAGTTTATTATTTCAGCAAGATGTTAAAGTATATCAGGAAAAATCGTTGGCTGAAATTAAGACTAATTCAAATTTAGAGAATGTGAAAATAGAATCTGTGGCTACTGACAATGAAGTAGGACAGCTTGCCGATGCAGTAATTCAATCTGACTATAAACCAAAATTTCAAAGAAGTACAAATTTGCCTGTAAATAGCCATCATTCAAGTAATGTTATTCAAAAGAGGGAGCTGAGTATGCAAATGGTTCTCCCAAAGTTGAGAGAGAATGTCATCGGTAATTCGACTTTGACGATGAACCTTTCTTACCCAATTATCAAGGAAAGAATAGTTTTAACTACTGTATTATTACACGATTCATTGATCATTGCTCGTAATCTCAGTATGCTAAATCAGTTCGATAAGGTTGAGGGTAAAAAGAAAGAATGGTCAATTTTAGGTCAGGTTTCGTCATCATATTCTTCGTACAAAGGCGAAAAAGCGGGCAGTAAATCTGAAAATGGCTTGCTCAGTGTTGGAGGTGGGGTAAAGTTGAATTGGCAAACTGGGAAAAAGCTGGCTATTCAAACGGGTATTATCTATAATAAGTTCGGACAGCAATTGGCAGGTAGTAACCCAATATTAGAAAGTGCTGTTTTTAATAATAATTTAACCAAGCAAGTTGATTTTGATCCAATTATTGAGTCTTCTGCGGGTAGAATAGTTATGAAGGGAAGTACTGAAGGGCACAATCCCAATGAGCCCTTTGCTAGGAGTTTAAGTTCTTCTCCTGATATGGTTCAGAGTTTTGAAGCAATTGAAATACCTTTTATTTTAAGATACTCACTTTTGGATAAAAAGTTTGGATTGCATCTTAGTGGAGGATTAAGTACTAACTTGATGATTGGCAATAGAGTCTACAATAAAAATACAAGAGAGACTTTAGGGGAAACATCAGGTATTCGTTCTTCAAACTTTAGTACAAGCTTTAGTTTAGGTCTGGAATACCAATTAAGTTCTAAATTTAGTCTTTCAATGGAACCAGCCTTTAAGTATTATTTAAATTCTATAAATAAGGATTCTGATTTTAATTACAAGCCATACTCAATTGGTTTGAGCTCAGGTATTCGATACAAGTTCTAGTTTAGAACGACAGTTTACTCTAGTTTGGTTATATTGGTTGCCTGCTAAAAAAAGTAAGATGTAAATTGTTGACTAATCCAATTAGTATGTCTCTTATACTGATCTACCCATAGCTCCATAGCGTCTTTTTGAGAGCCAATTCAAAAAAATAATCATTCTTTTGTTTACTGTCTATAAATCCTTGCTTTCTAGGTTTGTTCTCATAAATAGTTTAAGGAATTAATAATGATTTTAGTCATGTATTCTGACTGAATTCAGTTGTATTTTCGCATCTCTTTTTTTAAGTCTTTTAGAAAAGGTTTTTAAGGTTTATAAGTCGAAGGAATGTAAATATTCGACTGACAATAAACCTAATAGGAGGTGTTTGAAGTTGAGGTTTTCCTAATATTTATTCGTAAAATAGAGGTTGAAAAGTAGGGTTAGAATGGATGAGTTTAGGTTGAAATTAATAGAAAAGACGATTACGTTTATTTCCAGAGAGGTTGAAACGAATCAAGAGAAGCGGAGTATCGACAGTTTTGTCCAATTTGCAGGCGATTTGCTTGATGCGGACTGTGTTTTTGTCGATACCTATTCTGAAGCAAATCCGAATGCTGTTGAAAGAATAGCTTGTTATTATCAAGGGGGTAATAAGCCAGATCTTGGTAATACCGATGTTGAGAATTTATTTCCACATGACAATAGATTGAAATCCTCAGAAGCTGAAAATTGCATTAGCATACCGTTGATACGAGCCAATGGTGATTCTTTGGGTTTTATAGGCATTATTTATAAAAGTCTAAGAGTAGATGAGAGAACGGTTGAATTAGTCCTGCAAATTATTGCAACAAAGGCTGCACAGATTATTGAGACTGCGTTTCTCGAATCACATCTGATCAAGAGGGAGTTAGAGGGTGATCAGATTAAAAGGAATGAAGAACGTTTAAGTTTTGCCTTTGAGGGTGCTCGAGATGGTATTTGGGATTGGAATGCTCATACCAACAGGGTTTTCTAATCAACTCAGTGGAAAGCGATGCTTGGTTATGAAGACAATGAAATTGGAAATTCTTTCGATGAGTGGAATCAAAGAGTTCACCCCGAAGATAAAGATCATGTGTATTCTGATTTAAATGCACTTTTAGACAACCAAAAAACTTTTTATAGGAGTGAGCACCGTGTTTTGTGTAAAGACGGTTCTTATAAATGGATACTAGCCAGAGGGAAAGTAATAAGTTGGACTAATGAGGGGAAAGCACTTAGAGTTCTTGGAACACATACCGATATTTCGGAAAGAAAGTTAGCCTCTATCGCTCTTACGGAGAGAGAAGAAGCTTTGAAGGTTCTCGCTGATAATACTTTTGATGGTATGGTTGTTAACGATTTAGAGGGGAATTACCTGTATGCCAACAATAGAGCCATTGAAATTTCCGGTTATTCTATAGATGAGTTAAAGAATATCAATTTTCGGGAATTAACACTTTACAAACAGTATACTCAATTCCTTAAGGACATCAAAAATGGTTCTAGACAAGGTCAAGAAAGCCGTGTTTTTGAAACTCATATTCGAAATAAAGGAGGATTTGAAATTCCTATAGATATTATCATATCTAAAATAGTTTGGATGGGAAATCATGCAGAAATTGTATCAATAAGAGATATTTCTGGCTGGAAAAAGATTGAAAGGGAGTTGATTGAAAGTAAAGAGCTTTTTTCTGGATTATTCCGAAATTCTACAATGGGTCTGTATCAAACGACACCCGAAGGTGAGATTCTGTTGGTAAATCCGGCTATTATAAAAATGTTGGGCTATGACTCTTTCGAAGAACTTCACGAAAGAGATTTGTCACAAAGAAGCTATGTTGATGATAAGAAAAGAGACGAGTTTAAAAAGATATTAGATGAGAATGGTGAAGTTACAGGTTTTGAATCGGCTTGGTTAACGAAGGATGAGAATATTATATATGTAAATGAAGGCGCACGGGCGGTAAAAAACACCAAAGGTGAAATTATTCGTTATGAAGGTGCCGTTGTAAATATTACTGAGCAAAAGAAGGCTGAGCTAGAACTTATTCGAGCTAAAGAAAAAGCGGAAGAAAGTGATCGTCTAAAATCAGCTTTCCTGGCAACCATGTCTCATGAGTTGAGAACACCACTGAATGCTATAATTGGTTTTTCAGATCTTTACAAAGAAAATATTTCGGAGGTGGAAATGATTGACTTTGCTAAAATAATTAATAAAAGTGGACACCGTTTGCTTGAAATGTTCGAGGATATGTTTAGTCTCACACTGATAGAATCTGGTCAAATTACAATCAAAAATGAATGCTTTGAAATAGCTCCACTTTTATCGGATATATGGGGTCTTATAAAAAAAGAACAGCTGAGGATTGGAAAACAGGAACTTGATTTGGTTTATAGTCTTCATCCTAATATGACGAGTCTTAAAATTCAGACGGATCAACATAAGTTGAAACAGATTTTAGTTCACATCTTGAAAAATGCTTTGAGATATACGAATCATGGTCAAGTTAAGTTTGACTGTTATCCCGATGTCGAGGATGGTAATTCCGTAATAAGATTTGAAATTAAGGATACAGGTATTGGTATTAAATCAGAAGATCAGAAAGTCATATTTGCTCCCTTCAGACAAATAAACGATTCTTATTCCAGAAAAATTGATGGAACTGGTATCGGTTTATCTATCAGTCAGAGCCTTTCTAAATTATTAGGAGGTTCTATAGTAGTAAATTCGGTTTTTGATAAAGGAAGTACGTTTTCCTTTGCTCTGCCCTGTAAGGTGCAGGAATCCAGTCAGAGATTAAGTAAACAGAATATCCTGAGTATAAACTGGGTGGGGAAAACGATTTTGGTGGCTGAAGATGATTATATAAATTTTGAACTTATCAGGAAAATATTGCGCCCCACGAATGCCAATGTGATACATGCTGTGAATGGACTTGAGGCTGTTAAGTTTTTTGAAAAGCACAAGGAAATTGACCTTGTTTTAATGGATATTCGTATGCCTGTGATGGATGGAATAGAAGCGATTAAAGCGATTAAATTAATGAATCCAGATTTCCCTGTGATTACCTTTATATCTAACATAAATTTAGAAGAAAAAGAAAAAGCTCTGGCAGTTGGAAGTGATGACTATATTTCAAAACCCATAAATGTTGAAGCTTTATATCGTGTTATACACTCTTATTTGGAAGAAAAATTAGGAGTCTAAACTGAAAAAAGCATGCATAAATCAGAAGAGAACTGTCAGTCTCTTCTGGTTTGAATAGTTCGTCGAATAACATAGCTGTTTTATTGAATTTTTCACCAAGTAAAATGGCAGGTGTAACTTTCAATATTACCCACAGCATCCTTCACAATCAATTTCAGCTGATGTTTCTTGTTGCCTGGCAATCTGCTTTTATCGAAAGTATAGAACAAGCGGTCTTCCTTTTTATCAAATTCGAATAATACCCACTTATTATCAATTTCACCATGGTATGATTTAATGCCTGATAAATTATCTTTTATCGTAAAATCAATAAATTTTAGGTTTTTAATATTCTTATTTTTATAATCCGTTTTTGTCGTGATACTTGGCGCAAG
>NZ_JBFFKR010000117.1:0-10164 GCF_041555295.1 Ancylomarina sp.
ATACAATAAAGGAAAGCAATTCCTGTATGTAAATCGTGGTTTTGGCTATATCGGCTTTCCTGGTAGAATAGGCATGCCACCAGAAATCACATTAATCGAACTCAACTAAAATCGATATGTTGATACTATAATTTGATGATGTGTAAGACCTTTTGACTTTTTAGATTTTAAAGACCTTACAAGAAACTCAAATTCACATCCTTCAGAAACTTTTCCTCAAGCAGGCGAACAACGCGCTTCACAACCGTACGACGAATCTCTAACTCAACAGGCAAATTAGGATCCTGATGTGCAAAATTAATACGTGTTCCGTTGATTATTGAAATTTGATCGCTTTGAAGTAAATAATGCACTATTTGATCGGCTGGACCTTCACCCAATTGATAATTATTATCGTAGTCTTCAAGAATACGGGCAACTTTACCAATGGTTAGAATCCCTTCCGTAACCAGATTGATGCCTTCCATATAAGCAATTGGCGGTAATTCCGGATCAGTCATTGTCATGCCCGGAGCAAATTTAAGCCCCAATTCACGGGAAACGATTTCAGCTGTTGATCCTCCACAAATGATTTTCTTCCCTTTAAAATGATAGATTCTCATGGCTAATTCGGAATCCTTATCCATTTCAAATGGAGGTCCGGTACAAAGCAATAATTTACGCGGCTCTCTAAAATAGATAACGCCTGCACTGGTATCATCCTTAGGTTCGTCCTGATCGTTTCTGGAGGCACGTTTCACAATCTTTTTACCTAGTGCATTCGAAGAGATATAAGGCGACGCCTTGATGTTTTGCTTGACAAATTCCACCACATTATCGAGCTCCCAACCAAAGGGATAGGCCGGACTTCCCATACCTGATTGCATAATACCATCAGACCAAAACAGAATGCGATCTTCTTTACGCGCATTAAACTGACAGGCTCTAAGGATTTTTCCTTTATTCTCTTCACTATCTAGCTCTATATTTTCCCATCCTGGATCGAAAACAGAAGCGCCTCGCATAATCACACAGTCCGGGTTATCGAACTCCATAATTCGAGTGGTGCCATCGTATTCAATATCGATAATCGTAAAGGTAGAATAGCTCACTTTTCGCACACTGCAAACAGGAAGTGTGTTCATGATAATATCAGCAATGGTTTTAAAGTTCTTGTGCTCAATGGTGAAATTTATTGCCATAGATGCCGTAAGTGTTGCCAAAACATTAGCCTTAACGCCAGATCCCATACCATCGCTCAAGATGACAATGGTTCGATTTTCTTCCTTAATTCTTCGAGACAAAAACACGTCTCCACAAATCAATTCGCCATGATGAAACAGCTGTGGGCAATCAATATCTAAATGAAATTTTTCTTCCATGGGAATATTTTAACTTATCCAATAAAGCATGCAAAGCATCAAGCAGTTCAAGCTTTAAATCACTAATTATAAATCACCAAACCAAAATCATAACCGCTTACTCTTCCTTGGTATGGGATTTAATGATCGAATTCAGGATTTTCTCGGTCTTGGAAGCCGATTCGCCCAATAAAAAGGCAATTTGCTGCACCGTTTGCAGATTTTCCTTAATCACATCGCGAGCACGACCAATCACCTCTTCGGTTCTAACCTCAGGCGCGTACAAATCTCGAATGATACCACCAACAACCTTATTCTTCTTAATTGTAAAAACAGAGACATTGAATAATCGACTACCAAAATGCACATCCTTTTTCAGGATATCTTCACCATTCATCAGCACGGTTGAAAACAAACGATGGAAAGGAATCACCTTGGTTAAATCAGCATCAACCAAACCAGGTATAATCTCATTCAACAGCTTTGTTTCTTCGCCTAATAGATTGACAAAGCTATTATTTGATTCAATTATTTTTAGATTTTCATTGACAATAACAACACCAGTTGGTAGTTTCTGAAGCATAGCCGAAGTTGTTTCACTGGCTTCTACTGCCATTCGATGCTCCTCTTTAGCTTGAGCTTCAGATTCCTTAAGAGCTACTTTTGTTTGAGTTAACTTCTCGTTTGTCTCACCCAACTTCTTGATATAGGCATTCATATTCTTAATTGTCATCGAAGAACATTGCTCAAACTTAGCGATACCTTGTACTTTAGCCTCAGCAAATTTCTTACAAGTCTCGTAACCACAGGAGCCACAACCTAATTGCTCTTCAATCTTCCCCTTTCCCATTTCATCAAGCACGGCTTGCACCTCATCAACTGTAGGTACAGGAAGCCTTTGGTCTTTTATCTTAAATTTTCTAGATAGATCAATGTGGCTGTAGTTATCAATTTCCTTCTGCCATTGCTTCTCGTCAAAAGTGTTTAGTCGTTTTTGAACATATTGTACAACCTGCGAACGACGTGAGAATTTACGCCCACCTTTTGAGGTTCCAGGCCCCATTATACATCCATCACAATAGAAAAGATCGAGATGTTGACTCAATTCACTACTGCGCTGGAATTCTTCAAGAGAACGTAAAAAATTATTGCGCCCTTCGGTGCTTATGATATTTCCACGCAGCATGCTGTTATCGATCTCAGCAGCCTGAAACAAGCCATGACTTACGGGGAATAAGCCACCTATTCTGGCAAATGGTGGATCGAACTCCGAAAATTCTACTCTGGTTTCGGTCACCCCTTTTTCTTTAAAGAGCTTCCTCAGCTCAACAAAACTAAGAACAGCCTGAATTTCCCCATCACTCTTATTGAAAAACTTCACATCATCCTTACTGGCAACACAAGGTGAAAGTGAAACGATTTTAACATCCTTTCCGTACTTTTCGCGCACAACCTTTGCCATGGCGATAATCGGATTAACGATAGGTGCCAGATTATCCACTAAATCAGGATAATATCGCTCAACATGGTTTACCAGAGCCGGGCATTTGGTTGACAGATAATATTTCCCGTGAAAATTATTAAAAAGTTTTTTGTACTTGAAAGCCACTAAATCAGCACCAAATGCTGCCTCTACCACATAATCGAATCCCAATTCACGAATCATACCTACAAAGTTTCGATAATCGTTAATATCATCGAATTCTCCGGAAATACTTGGATCGCATATTGCTACGACCTTCTCTTCACGCTCAAGAAGCTCCTTGACGTAATCTTCCTCGTTACGATATTCAATCGCATCCTGAGCACACATAGTCACACAATTGCCGCAACCGATACAACGGTTGGCAATAATATGAGCATGATTATCTTTAATTTTAATAGCTTTTGCCGGACAAACTCGTATACAGGTATAACTCAGGTTACATTTATCCTTATTTGTGGTAATCAGTTGCATGGGGCTGCGAATTTAGGGTGTAGATTAGAGGGCTAGGCAAATATTATATTCTTAGGAGTCTTCGAATACCTTTTTAAGGATATCAATCGCACCTTCCGAATTAACTTCCTGGTACAGATCCTCTTCTATCTTTAGAATTGGTCCTTTGGAACAGTTTCCTGTACAAAGTTCACCATGAAAAAAAACTGAATCGCTTAAATTATTCTTATCAAAGAATTCTTTAACAGCTTGTAAGGTTTTGCCATTGCCTCTGGAAAAGCAAGAACTTCCCAAACAGATGGTCACATCCTTTTTATCACTCATGGTTATTGTTTATTTGTTTTGTTTATTGCCTATCGAATAAGAAAAGGCTGAAAGACCATTTATAATCAGTTTTTTCTTCGACAATTTAAATATAACTAAGATCTACATCTTTCAAAAATTTTTCCTCCAAAAGCGCAGCAATGTTCTTCACAACGGTTCGACGAATTTCAAGCTCAACAGGCAAATTAGGATCCTGATGTGCCTCATTTATTTTAGTCCCGTTGATTATCTCAATCCGATCACTCTCCAAAAGAAGCTTTACAATCTGATCGGCAGGCCCCTGTCTTAAAACCGTATTCTGATTGTAACCCTTAAGTAAGCGTTGAACCTTACCCAGAGTTAAAATACCCTCAGTAAGTAAATCGACACCTTTTAAATATGAAATAGGAGGCAATTCCGGATCTGTAATCGTCATGTCAATTTTCAACTCTTCAGCGAATTCTCTCGATAAGATACAAGCTGTGGTCCCCCCACAGGCTATCTTTTTCCCCTTAAATTCACTTACCTGACGTGCAAGTTGAGTATCTTTCGATTTGCTGTATGGAGGTCCCGTGCAAAGTAAGAGATCTCTTGGTTCGCGTAAATAGACCACAGCACAAGAGGTATCATCTTTGGGTACATCGCCATAATTGGCAGCAGCTCTATCCACTACGGCTCGCCCCAATTGCTTAGCCGAAAGATAAGGCTGACGTCTGATCATGCCTCTAACAAATTCATTTAAATTATCAGGTCCCCATCCAAAAGGGAAACGCTTTGTGCCCATACCCGAATTGGTCACTCCATCAGAACAAAATACGATACGATCTTCTTTCTCAGCCTTAAAACGGTATGAATACAAAGTCTTTCCCAAATTATTGGCACCTTCTATACTCAGTTCTTCACATTTTGGCTGGAATAATTCCAGACCACGTAAGACCAAACACTCAGGACTATCGTAGCGGATAATTCGCGTTTCTCCATCACACTCGATATCAACAATGGTGAAAGTTGAATAACTGGCTTTTCGCTTGCTGCAAATGGGTAAGGTTTGCATGATTACCTCAGCAGCTTTACGGATATCCTTATTCACCCGCATATAGTTCAGAACCATTGATGCGGTTAAAGTTGCAAGAACGTTGGCTTTAACACCACTGCCTAAACCATCAGAAAGTACAAGAAGCGTTCTACCCTCCTCCTTTATTTTCTCCGACATAAACACATCCCCACAAATCACCTGTTTCCTGGGATTCTTCTGCAGACACTCAACTTCTATATAATAATCGGATTGCATAATTAATTTTATATTCTTGATTCAAGATTTCTGATCTATTACTCTTTTGACGCTGATTAAATATGATTGTTTATGATTTCAAAACAGCTCATTTAGTCTTTCACATCAATCATATCATAAAAATCTGCGTCTAATTATATTTCCTAATTGCTTCACATCACTCCCAATCAAATAGTTGAACCCACTTCGGGGTTCTTGTAATGATTTATTATACCCCACATTTCATGCGGGGTTATTCAAGTTTAATCCCTTCGGGATAAGTTCTGATTCTTGAACCACGAAGTGGTTTAATATGAATAACCACGGGTGTTACCCGTGGTACTTATAAAATCTTATAGAAGAACCCCGAAGCGGGTTCAACTCTATAACACATCATCACATCATCATCCTTCGACTCGCTCAATGCCCGCTCTTTTTCAAAGTCCGCACCTTATTGTAATTCGTAATTAACTACCCGCAATTAAACTCGTCATAATTCTTAATTAACTCAATTTTTTTCTTCAGCCAGCGTATAAAACTCAACAATAGAGTTCAACATATCCTCTGTTTCTGAGGCATTTTCACCCAACAGGTAAGCAATCTTCTGAACCGTCTCCAGATTTTTCTGATTAACGGCCTTAGCCCGATTAATCACTTCTTCTTGCTGAATAAAAGGCTGAGACATATCTCGTAGAATAGCACCAACAATCTTATTCCGTTGAATAGTGAAGAGGCTCAAATGCAACATCTTATTACCTAAGCGGAAATCTCGTTCTAAACTATCTTCACCCGTTGATAATACAGATGAAAACAATTTATAGAAAGGCGCTATTTTCTTCAAATCCGCATCTTTCAAGCCTGGAATAGTATCAAATAGTTGTTCCATTTCTTCACCCATAATTCGGGCAAAACTCTGATTGGCTTCAACCACCTTCAAATCTTCATTCACAATCAGAACGCCTGAAGGTATCTTTCCAAGAAGAGCCGTCGATTTATCGTGAGCAATCTTTCGCATATAAGAAACGCACATATTAGGCTCCGATTTATCTTCCAGATAAGCCTTTGCAAACTCTCGACATGAATTATATCCACAGCCTCCACAATTGATTTCATCCTTATCAGAATATTTTCCAATCATATTCAGAGCCTCCTTAATTTTAGTCTCCGGATGTTCTGGTTTATGCGCAACATCAATATTATCAAAGTCTCGAAGAATAGAAAAATCAGCTTGATACTCGACCACTTCTTCCTCACTTCTCTTTATAATTTCTAAACGTTTCAGCGCTCGGGAGTAGTTTTTTCTTGTCCCCGGGCCATTCACACACCCCCCCTCACAAGCCAGGAGTTCCAGAAACAACAAACCAGGCTTCCTATAATAATTCAAATCCTTTAACACATCGTTAATACTGCTGATGCCTGAGAAGGTCATAAAAACAGCATCAGTGGTCGAGGCATTCTCTTTAATTCCCGCAATCATACCCCCATCTATAGGGTATAAACTTCCTTTTCCTGCACGACGAGGTACAAAACTCGGTTCAGTGCCCGACTCATAAAACATGTCAGCCTCCAAGCCTTCCTCATCAAACCATTCTGCCAGATCCTTAAAAGATAAAGAGGCTTCCAACAAATCACCAAAGGCATCACTTTCCGATTTCTTCGCTATACACGGTCCTATAAATACAATCTTGCAATCCTCACCATACTCTTGTTTCAGCATTTTACAATGTGTTAAGAGAGGTGATAAAAAGGGTGTGATATTATCTTTGTATTGAGGGAAATGCTTGCAAATCATTTCAACCACCGAAGGGCAAGCTGATGAAATATAAATACCCGATTGTTTTTCCTTCAGGAAACCATTCACCTTTTGTGAAACCAATTCGGCTCCCAAGGCTGTTTCAGAAACATGAGCAAAGCCCAATTCCTTGATGGCGGCTACCAGCTGCTCATCTTTCAAGTTGGGGAATTCAGACATATAAGAGGGTGCTAAAGAAACGATCACCTTATTGTTTCGCTTCAAGAGGGATTTCACTCGCGTTAGATCGTTACGCACTTTCTTAGCATGTACAGGACAAACCAGGGTGCAATTCCCACAATAAATACAGTCCTCATGTAAAATTTGCGCCGCATTATTAATCACCTTAATGGCTTTTAACTGGCATTCACGTATGCATTTATAACAATCCTGACAATCGTTTTGTTCGGTATATACGGGTTTAAAAATATCCATTTTCTACAGATCTTTCTTGTGATAAATTTCATATCAAAGCTCCGTATTTATGTTATTTTTTACAGCCATATTCAGATATTCTAAAACACATCTCATCTATTCAGATGGGGTTTAAATAAGCTTCAAAAAGCCTTCATTTTAAATGAGCATAAGCGCCTTTCAAAAACGAAATAAATCAAAATTTTAGCTTCATTCTGTTATGAATTTCAAAAAATCAAGACACGTTAATCAAAAAGATCATAACTATTTGCGAACATGTCATTAATTTTAAGAAAACGTCGAAGAAACACAGCTCAAGTTTGGCTTACAAGCCCTGTCCATTTATTTTAAACACAATTATAATATAGCATTGACTATTCTTCATATTACAATGACTACATTTGCGCTTCGAAAATATAAATCAACCAGGCGATTAGTCGATAGGTTTATATGATAAGGTGTTGTTATCCTGCCATATTGGGGGTGATATAAACACCTTTTTTCAATGATACAGATGAAATAGCATCGATATTGATGTTATAACCCACATTGCATAGCAGCCTTGCTCAAACGACAACGATTATGAAATTAGAAAGTGACCTGAAAAAAATAGAGCAAATCGCTAAACAAAGACAGACTGAAAATAAATCTTTCCAGACTTATCTTAAGCAGCAGGATTCTGAAAAGATAGATAAGATTGTTCATCGACTTTACAAAGAGGTTGAGAATCAAATTGACTGTCGTGATTGTGGAAATTGTTGTCAAAAACTTAGACCTATAGCGTCGCATAAGGAACTGAGCAAATTTGTTGCAGAGGAAAATATTGAAGCCTTTATGTATGCAGAGTGTATACAGTGTATGCATCATAAAGACAAGGTGTGTACCGACTATTTAAACCGACCAGAAGAATGTCGTTTATTTCCATATCTGGGCGAAGACGATTTTATAACGAAGACTTATAGTGCACTTATAAACTATGAAATATGCCCTCATGTTTTTAATGTTTTAGAGCTTTTAAAAATAGAGTTAGAGTGGTCGTACAAAGAGACGCCAGACAATAAGAAATAAATCTTTAGCACAAAATTCTAAAGAAAACAAAGGCTGCTAATTCAATATTAGCAGCCTTTGTTTTAATCATCACGAAAGTGAACTAATTTGTTTTTAGCCAGCCTGTAATACTCAATCGTTGCTGATTACAGGGCAAAACTTCATGTTCTAATTCCGAACTTTTAAAGAAAACACACGAACCATTAACCGGATTAATTATTTGTGAGCGGTTTTCATGAAAGATGCATAAGTTTCCACCATCTTCTTCCTTCCAGTCGACGTTTAAATACATGATCATTGTAAATGCCCTGCTTTTATTGTCATGAAACTGATCGAGATGCTTTTTATAGAATGTTCCCTTTTCGTACAAAGCATAATGAAACTCATAGCCTGTAATTCCGGTATAGCAGCTGCTATTTAAATAGCTTACAAATTCGTCCATCAAATCGAAAAAACGGTTCTCATGTTCATCCTTGTGACTCCTATCCAGCCAATAAATCTTATCCCCTCTGTTCGTTAGGTCGGTGACTAGTTTTGCTTGGTTTCCTATACCTGCTGCCTGAAGTCGTTCACTGAAATTTAAAGATCTCAAATTTTCTCTAAGTTGTGTCGCCAAAGCATCGCTTAAAAAGCTTTGACTTAAGCCAACCTTATCGTCGATAAAACTATTGACGATTTCCTCATATGCTTTTTGCATCTCGTTGGGTTATAAATACCCGTAAAATAACGGTTTAAGTAATGTAGGCTTATAATTGTTAGAAACAGCACAATCTTGAATGTGTCTACAAATAATAAAACATAGAGAGCTCTAAAATCAGGGATAAAAAAAATTGACTCCTTTCTAATAATTCACTAATTTTATTTAAGGCATTGCTTACCAGATCATTCTATTCACTTTGTTGTTTAATTTAAAATCTAACGTTATGTCAAATTCAGGTGGAATTATTGCAGCTATGTTAGCGGGCTGTGCAATTGGTGTTGGCTTGGGAATTCTTTACGCCCCTGACAAAGGAGAAGTGACTCGAGAAAAAATGAAGGAAATGGCTAAAGAAAAAGCTGAGGAATTCGAAGTAGCATTCGATAAAAACATGGAAAAAGTGCGCGGCAAAATCGATGAACTTATTGAGGATCTTGAGAAAAAAATTGAATCTTTTAAAAGGAAAGAAAAAGAAGAAAAAGAACAAGAGGCTTGATCTTAGCTATCAATCTGTTCAGCACAATGGACGGCCAATTAAAATCAGTTCACTTAAAAAATTATCGTATTGGAAAATATCCCGGAACAATTCGCTCAACTGAAAGAATTACTGACTGAGTATTTCGACTCCAATCTGGAATATTATAAGTTTTCCAGTTTCGAAAAACTTATTCGCTTTGCTATAGCCATAAGTTTAACCGCCCTATTTTTATTACTGGCTATGTTTGCTCTGCTCTTTTTCGGTTTTGGAACGGCGGTGTGGCTAAGCGATGTATTGGGCAACGAAATACTTGGTTATATGGGAACAGGAACCATATACTTGGTGCTTATATTCTTGATTTATCTATTAAAAAAGCCTTTGATTGAACGACCATTAATCAAACTATGTTATCGGATACTATACACCAAAAAGGATAAGGATTAGGCAAGCTGATTTTCAATTACGTTCTTATCAACAAATGAACGAGAGGAGACTTTATATCATCACAAGCATAAAGCATTTGTGGTAAAAAAAAATTCGGATGAACAGATATCGATCACTAAAGGATATTGAAAAAGAAAAGTATCGCCTGCACCTGGAAAGGGAACTGGCCGGCTACAAATTGAACTATTTTGTGCGAAATGCTAAAAGAAATTTGAGCCCCGAGAAACTGATTCAAAATGGTATTGGAAGTGTCGTGTATCGATTTGTGACAGGATTGATGCGGAGAAAGAATGACACGTAGTTTTCTCTTTCAATTAAAATACGCTCGATAAAGGCTGCCAATCCAAGATTAGCAGCCTTTATTTTGCGAAAACCGATAAGCCCATCGAATCATCATTTCAAATAAAACGAATCTGATATTATCCAATTTTGCTTAGATTTGA
>NZ_JBFFKR010000118.1:0-10052 GCF_041555295.1 Ancylomarina sp.
TCTTCTTGCCTGGATGGAACTGCTTAAAGACTCTGATATTGACAAAAGCTTGACTCAGGAGATGGGTAAAGATGTAGAGCGACTGGAAGTAATCGCTGAGCGATTCTCAAAAATCGGATCCAGACCTGTACTGGTTTCCAATGATATCAAACAAATATTAGAAGATAGCATCAACTACCTTAAAAAAAGATCATCCAATAAAATTGAGTTTTCCGTAAATATTGATGAAAGCATAGACTGCAAAACTGCCTTAAATAAAGAGCTCTTTTCGTGGGTTATTGAAAACACAACAAAGAATGCCATCGATGCCATGAGTGGCGCAGGCCGATTGAGTTTTGATCTACAAAAATTGCAAAATAATTTATGCTTAGATATCTGTGATACAGGGAAGGGTATGCACAAGAAGCAATATCATGCCATATTCGAACCAGGCTACACCACCAAGAAGCGCGGATGGGGTTTAGGCCTTTCACTTGCTAAGCGTATCATTGAAGAATATCATGGTGGAAAAATATTTGTGTATCGCTCTGAACTAGGCAAAGGCAGCTGCATTCGGATACTATTGCCTACAAATAAGCGCTTTTGATTATTTAAACTGCTTAAAAAATTCTTGAATCGGTAATTTCTACCTATTTTTGCAGCCCATTTGAGAGAGAAGAAACCTCTATTTACGAGTTCTAATTTCAATCAAATGACTATATTAAATCCATCAAACTGAACACTAAGTCGTTTCAGCGAAATCTCTTTAGTCAAAAATCCATACTTTTTGAGAAAAAAAGATGATCGAGTTTGAGGATAGCTATTAGAAATTACATACTTTTGCAAAGTTTTATTTGAGCAATTTGAATTATTTAGCAAAATACACGATTCCTTTCAAAGGATTAGAAGACGACACTCATGAATTCGAATTCATGGCTGACGAAGAATTCTTTGAGCATTTTCAATTCGAGAATGATTTTCAAGGTAGTATTCCGATAAAAGTTACGCTTTTAAAGAGAACCCTTGTAATGACACTCACTATAGAGATTGCAGGAGAGATTAATGTGGTTTGCGATCGTTGTTTAGATCGTTTCCCATTTCAAGTAAAAGGAGAGTCTACTCTTTTTATTAAGTTTGGCGATAAACATGAAGAGTTGGCTGACGACGTTGTTGTTGTGCCAGAATCTGAAAATGAGATTGAAATTGCTCAATACATTTACGAGTTAATCTTGCTGAGTTTCCCTATCAACTTCATCCATCCAGATGACGAAGATGGTTTCAGCACTTGTAACGAAGAAATGATGCAAAAACTAGAAAACCACTCAGAACAAGAAGAAATTGATCCGAGATGGAATGAATTAAAAAAATTGATTGATAATAAATAGTTTAATAGGTTGAAAAATGGCACATCCAAAACACAGAACATCGAAGCAGAGAAAAGGTAAGAGAAGAACTCATATTAAAGCCACTCCTGCTACTCTAGCATCTTGCTCAAATTGTGGAGCAACTACTAAATATCACACTGTTTGCCCTGAGTGCGGATACTATAGAGGTAAATTAGCGATTGAAAAAGAAGTTACAGCATAACCTAATTCTTTCGGATAAGGTTTAACGCAATAGTAAATTTGCTCCTTAGAACAATCTTTGGGGCAATTTTTCTTATTAGTATTTTTGTGGTTAATTATTTTATCCCCTATGATTGTGGGCTTTGCAATTCGTAGTCATTTTGATTATAATTGCAGGCTATTTTGATCAAAAGAATAATAAGTAAGCATAGTAATGACAAAGATAAACGCAGTAATTACGGGAGTTGGGGCTTATCTTCCTGACTATATTCTTACCAATGAAGAACTGAGCACCATGGTTGATACAACCGATGAGTGGATCATGACCCGAATTGGTATTAAAGAAAGAAGAATTCTTAAAGGCGAAGGAAAAGGGACTTCCGATTTGGGAGCTAAAGCAATTGAAGAATTGCTTAAGAAAACCAACACCTCTCCTGAAGAAGTTGATTTGGTGATTTGCGCTACAGTAACACCGGATATGCAATTCCCTGCTACAGCAAACATTATTAGCGATAAATTAGGCATAAACAATGCTTTTAGTTTCGATTTAAATGCAGGTTGTTCAGGTTTTCTTTTTGCTTTGGCTACAGGTTCTAAATACATCCAATCTGGAATGTATAAGAAAGTCGTCATTGTTGGAGCTGAAAAGATGTCTTCAATTGTAGATTATACCGATCGTCAAACTTGTCCCATTTTTGGTGACGGGGCAGCAGCTGTTCTTTTAGAACCGACTACTGAGAACATAGGTATTATTGATGAAATGTTGCATACTCAAGGTTTTGGCCGCAAGCATTTGCACCAAAAAGCCGGAGGTTCATGCAAACCAGCAAGTCACGAAACAATTGATAATCGTGAGCACTTCATCTATCAGGAAGGTAACCACGTATTTAAACACGCGGTTTCTAACATGGCAGATGTATCTGTTGAAATGATGGCTAAACATAACCTAACTGCCGAAGATTTGGCATGGTTGGTTCCTCATCAGGCAAACAATCGTATTATCGAAGCCACTGCCAAGCGCATGGGCTTAGCTAAAGAGAAAGTGATGATCAATATTGAAAAATATGGCAACACAACTTCAGCGACAATTCCATTGTGTTTATGGGAATGGGAAAACCAACTAAAAAAAGGCGATAACATTATCCTATCAGGATTTGGTGCCGGTTTTACTTGGGGTTCAATCTTCATTAAATGGGGATACGATCCTAAATAAACCCAATCTATACCATATACAAAAAGGACTTCCAATTGGGAAGTCCTTTTTTTATTACCATAAATATCGGGTGTTCTAAGCGACAAAAAACACTCTATTAACATTTACTCAATATGGCAATTATCTAGTATCATCGAATTAGGAAACCGCTTTTTCAGCAACAACTTCTTCTTTGACTTCTTCAACAACGGGTTCAATCATATTTTTAATGACAGTAGCAGCCTTAGGCTTTCGTACATGATTGATAATATGCGTAAACATATAATCTTCACTCTTCTGTTTATTGGCCTTCATAATCAGCTTGCCCGTTTTAGAAAGATCACTCAAAATTTCCCAAAGCTTATTAAACTCAGCATGATTGTTTAAAACCAATTCTTTCTTCTCTCTTATTTTCTCTTCCTGAAGAAGGTTTAAATCATAGCTCTGCTTGGTCATATCAGCCAATTCGGTTCCCAGAATTTCCTTATAACCTTTGGCTTTTAAAGCTTCAATATTATTGGCTATATGCTGCTCAACAACCTTTACTTTTAAACAGTAACCTTCAATATTTCTTTTTTTGATTTCTTTTTTGGCTTGTTTCACGCCAATATCAGCAGCTTTTATATTTAAAGATTTGTTTGCTCGTTGTGCGTAAGCAGCAATCAAATCGAGTTTTGGTATAATACCGTCAATACATTCGTACAGATCTGCTGTGGTTTTCTTAATTTCGGCAGTTAGTGTAGGTGCCTGAGTCAGATCATTCACTTTTTTAATCTGATTACTTACCTCATTTAGGAATTCATCGTTGTACTCAGCAGAAAAGTTTTCGAAGGCACTACGATCTCTTGTAAACATTTGTAATAGAATCTCTCCCACTATAGGAAGCTCTTCCTGTCTAAACTTATAAAAAGTACTCATCTTTTAATGATTAGTTTGATTTATACTATGATGATTAAAATAATTTCAATCCAAACCCTAGTCTCTAATCTCCCCTACCAACATGTTACTTTGTCATCCTATTCTTGAAAAAGAACAGATTTCCTTATTCCCTTAGTAAATTTCTACATTCCCCTAAAGGTTTCCTACATTCCCCTGGTGCTTTCTAGCTTTACCCTGATCAATTTCAGGATTCCCCTAAAGGTTTTCTGCATTCCCCTGGTGCTTTTTAGCTTTACCCTGATCAATTTCAGGATTCCCTTGTTCTATTACAGCTTACCCTTTTGCAATTTCAACTTTCCCCTGAACAACTTTTTTCTGTCTAAGCTTCAGTTTTTCTCTTCTTTTTAAAAAGTAAAGAAACGAAGAGTTAAGAACTCCTCGATTCTTTGCAGGCAACCAACTTATTTAACTAAAATCACATCCTAATTTAAGTAAATAATATTAGAAATGTCAATTATTTAGTTACTAATCGCCTACTCTTCGTTTTCGAACAGCTTCATTACTATCGCATTAAACAACAACGATAGGCTTTTCAGTAAAAATTACATGAGAAATAATATTTATCAAATCGTAAAATAAATGGCGGACCACTATGTTATGATGATAAAAAAAGATAAAATGAATGGGTGAGAATGGATCGTCCTAAATTGAATCTAAAACAAAACTTGCGCAGATAGGATAGTGATCGGAATAACGCTTGCGTATCCGTTCGTAATTGGTACAAGTTATACCATTGGAATAAAGAAGGTAATCGATACGAAATGAAGGAAAATCACCAGAGTAAGTTGTACTAATACCTTTGCCTTGCTCAACAAAAGCATCGTTCATATTCTTAGATAATTGATGATAAGTATAGGAATTGGGCGTATCGTTAAAATCACCACAAACAAATGTCGGATTTGGCGATTGCTTAATGTGTTCCTTAATTTGAAGCGCTTGTTCAGCTCTTCGTGCAAATGCAAGACTCAAACGTGAAGAAATATCCTTAATCTCATCCAAATCTTCTTCGTTGCCTTGATATTCATCTTTCTTGATAAACTTATAGTTCTTACCTACAAAACGATTTGATTCCAGATGAAGGTTGTAGATTCGAAACAGGTTACCCTTTATCGAAATATCAGCAAAAATTGCTTTACACAAATGCTCGTCCCCAAAGAATAGACTTTCTTTTTTAGCAATAGGATGTTTTGAAAAAATAGCAACACCATTCTTTATATTGCTATAATGCACATATTTCATCCCCAATTCCTTCTTAAGATTGGTAAGCGATAATAAACCGTTAGAGGTACTTCGGTATTCTTGCAAGCAAACAACATCTGGTTTTTGAGAGTTAATCAACTTGATAATATTATGAGGCGTATTGGGGTCTTTAGTCCAATTATATCTATCGAATGAACGCACATTATACGATAGGATATTTAATTGCTCAGAACCAGCTAAAATAGTCTTATCTCCTCCACTTAATTGAAAGAAGTCACTTAAGCTACCATAACCAATAAGAATGATGATAAGAGGCAGTAGAAAACTCCACTTACGGCGGAACATCCAATAAATGACAAAAAGAAGATTGACAACTAAGAGATAAGGAAACGCTAGACCGAAAAAGGCTGGAAAACCAATTATTCCAGGATTTATATAAGCTGCAGAATAGGATATTAGAAGTGCTCCTGAGAAAATCAAGCTAAAAACGACCAGTCCTTTGTGCAATATTTTCTTCAAATTTTATATTTTGTATGATATGATTCCACGCAAAACTCGCAAAGGAAAACTTTAAATACTTTAATCTTTATACTTTTTAGACTCTATCCCTTTTAATCCTTACTCGACTTAAAAAGAACTTCTTTCTCCTCTTTAGATAAACTATCGTAACCCGATTTAGATATCTTTTCAAGAATATCGTTTAGATTTTCTTGCTTTTGTTTCTTAGCTTTATTGTAAGCCTTATCGTCAGCAGTACGAGCTCTTTTATGAGTCACCTTCATCTTCTTTTTCGACTTAAACCAAGAAAAAACGGTCTCCATCATCTGGTTAAAGCCCAAAGATATATCCTTCCCTTTTCGTAATTGAGTAATAAAGAACCAGCCATAAAAAGCACCACCCAAGTGAGCTAAATGTCCGCCAGCATTACCTTGTGGTAATTGAATAATATCCAATAGAATAAAGAAAAGGGCAATATATTTGAGCTTAACAGGCCCAATGAATATTAAATTTACAATATAATTTGGGGAATAACTAACTGTGGCAAATACAACAGCCATAACCGATGCCGATGCTCCCAGAGCGACAGTAAAAGGTAAACTTTCTTGAAATACAGGGAAAATATTGAAAGCAAAAACAAAAATAGAAGCCCCTGTTAAACCTCCTAATAAATAGATACTCAACAATTTTTTCTGATCGAGAAAATTTAGGAAAATTTGCCCAAACCAATACAAATAAAGCATATTGAATAGGATATGAAAAAATCCTTCATGCAGAAACATATAGGTAAATACGGTCCAAGGACGGTATATAAGTTCTGAAGTATCAGCAGGTAGTATTAACCAATTCAATACAAAGTTTCCTTCCCCAGGAGCTACCCCGAAGAGAAAAGCAATAACAGCCGCTACCTTCACAAGTAGGAATACTCCCAAGTTGATATAAATTAACTTACTAAGCGTACTACCCTCTTTGAAAGAATTCTTAATGCCTGCCCAAATACTTTGATGAGAATAGGATTGATATGGATTGTTGAAATTCATGTTTTTTTTCGGATATCAAATGAGTCAATAAAAAGCCAATAGAAAACTTCCCTAACTTTTTAAATGAACGCTAATTGTTGATTTATCGTATAGCTATAGACTAATAAAAACGATTGGAATGTTTATTCCAGTATTTAATCAGGATAAAACCAAATAACATACCTCCCAAGTGAGCAAAGTGAGCCACATTATCGCCTGCGGTTTGCTGGAATCCAAGATAAAGCTCAATAGCTCCATAGCCAATTACAAAATACTTCGCTTTAATTGGAATAGGTAGGAATATTAACATCATCTCGGTATTAGGAAATAACATCCCAAAAGCCAGTAAAATACCATACACTGCTCCAGAAGCCCCAACTGTTGTTACATTAATACTTTCAGTAATTGCACGACGAGCAATTTCAATGCCCTGATTGGCATAAGCTATACTATCAGGATTATCAGCCCACTTATCAGCAAAATCATAAACCCAAGCCGAAGGTCTTCCCAAACTATCTTTAATAATAGCTGAAAATAATTCTGGCGTTGGTGTGTTTGAGAAAGCTGTAAAAGCCTTCATAACGGAAGCATAATCTAACCACAATACGAAAGTATGCAAAGCTGCTGCTCCAAGTCCGGTTAGCATATAATAGATTAAAAATCGCTTAGGTCCCCAAACAGACTCCAATGCCCTGCCAAACATGAAAAGGGCAAACATATTAAAAAACAAGTGGGAGAAACCTCCATGCATAAACATATGCGTTATAAACTGAAAAGGCTTAAAATACTCCGATGCAAAAAAGTGCAGACCTAATATTTTGCTTAAATCAATGCCTGTTTGTCCTAAAACCCATGTTGCTAAAAGCATCAGTGCATTTATTATCAAGAGATTTTTAACGACTGGAGGCAGATTTAATAATGACGATTTAAAATTACTCATATCAATATATTTAGATGATGCTTACAATTCCAGTTCTCAATATCGATTCTATCTCAATATAAAAACTTATTTCTACAGCAGGTCTTTAGTCTTACAAGAGCCATACCAAGAAACAAAATATTGGAATTAAAGTCAAGTTGTCAGTATTTACCTGAAACGTTTGTCAAGTTCTTGTGTTTCCAGAACCGAAACTATGGTTTTCCCATCAGGTGTATAGTTAGGTGTTTCGCAAGCAAAGAGTTGATCAATAATGGCACTCATCTCTGCAGAACTAAGCGATTTTCCATAGTTCACAGCTGATGCCTTAGCTAAAGCTTTGGCCAAATTCTCACGAACTTTCACCTTAACATCCAATTGATTCACCTTATAGTTCTCCAAAAGATTCTCAAGTAATTCCTTAGGGTCACCATTTTGAATATCAGCTGGTGTCCCATTTATCACAAAAGTTTTCTTTCCAAACTCTCTGATATCAAAACCCAGGGCTTTAACATCCTCAATAATCACTTGCAAAAGGGTATAATCAGAAGCATTAAACTCAATGGTTTGAGGAAATAGGGTTTGTTGTGCTATACCTTGATTATTCTCAACCGAGTTTCTAAACTTCTCAAATAAAATACGTTCATGTGCTTTTCGCTGATCAATTATCATTAAACCAGAACGAACAGGTGTTAGAATATATTTGTTCTTCAACTGAAAAAAGCTCTGTGAATTAGCACTATTCTCCCTTTGGAAAATCTGTTGCTGTATCTGATTCTGAGGCGCTTCCTTAGGTTGAAAATAATCTGGCATAGGAGGTCGCTTCACCTCTTTTTGTCCTCCAATTGGATAATCAGGAATCAAATCAGGTTCTCTATCCTGATAAAGCTTATCCCAATCTTTTGGAACATCTTTCTTCGGACTGGAACTTTGTGAGGGTTTAGACTTCGGCTTAAATTCCTGATAAAATTGATTATGCTCTATTGAATTCACCTCTTGTTCGAAAGGGTTGTACGTTTTTTCTCCTGCAAAGGGATTATAAGTCGTATCAGCCTCGAAAGGATTAAATTCATGGTTTACCTTAATCATCGGCACACCAATCTCGCTTGAATCCTGATTGGCAACTGGAATCTCCAAACTGTTATCCTCATCAAAATCGATAGAAGGGACAATATTAAATTTCCCTAATGCTTCGCGAATTGAAGCTTGAATAATCTGAAAAATCGCCTGTTCATCCTCAAACTTAATTTCTGTTTTGGTAGGATGAATATTGATATCAATAATATTGGGATCAACCTCAAAGAAGATGAAATAAGGTGGTACTGTATCAGGTGGTAATATTTTATCGTATGCTAGTAGTACAGCCTTATGAAAATAAGGATGACGCATATAGCGGTTGTTCACAAAAAAGAACTGCTCATCGGATTTTCTCTTAGCATTCTTAGGCTTTCCAATAAAACCAGTAAGCTTAACAATACTGGTATTGGTATCGATACTTATCAATCTGGTATTAATACTACGACCAAAAACATTACTAATTCTCTGGCGTCTATTACTAGGTGTCAAGTTGTAAATCTCAACATCGTTATGAATCAACTGAAACTCAATATCAGGATTCGATAACGTGATTCTTTGGAATTCAGTAATTATATTTCGAAGCTCTGTAGAATTCGCTTTCAGAAATTTACGGCGCGCAGGAACATTAAAGAAAAGATTCTTAACGATGAAATTACTTCCCGATGGGCAAGCAACAGAATCTTGAGAGATCAGTTCAGAACCATCAATCACAAGATGCGTTCCTAACTCGTCTTCTGTTCGTTTCGTTTTTAGTTCAACATTTGCAATAGCCGCAATTGAAGCCAAAGCTTCGCCACGGAACCCCATGGTACGAATAGCAAATAGGTCTTTAGCTGCTTTAATCTTAGATGTGGCATGGCGCTCGAAAGATAATCGGGCATCAGTAGCTGACATACCACAACCATTATCAATAATTTGGATCAAAGTTTTACCCGCATCCTTTAAGTTTATTTTTATGGCAGTACTTCCCGCATCAATTGCATTTTCGACCAATTCCTTTACGACTGAAGCCGGACGTTGAACCACCTCTCCCGCGGCAATTTGGTTTGCAACTGAATCTGGAAGTATTTGTATAATATCGGACATATAGAATTAAATGTGAGATAAATATTCCTTATTTTCCCACTATCAAAAGGGAAATAAAACAAAACGAAGCTTCAAAAATAAAGTTTCGTTTCAATTAGCTCGCTACATTTTAAGTATTGAGAGATCCCAACCAAATACATAGCCAAAAGCAATAATGAGCAAAATTACTAAGATTATGAAGAGACGAATATTCGATTTTTTATTTGAATGTCTTACATCAGTATTCTTATGACGCAGAGAACGTCTCATCTGTCCCTTAATATTCGGAATATACTGACCATTATCGTCTGTCATTCCCAACTCGGCCTTAATGCGATTCTCTCTCTCCTCGCGCTCTTCTTTAGCTGGATCCCAATAGCGAGGTTCAATATTAAACCTTTTATGCTCTGGCTTTTTAAAAAAACCTGGTAATGCCATAATTCCTTGTGTTAATGCTTTTTATATTTTCTTCGATTGTATGGCAAATATAGCTATAAATACTGAATTTCAGTCTAGAAATGTAATTCAGACATGAAGGTATTTATGATATATTAACAAAGCTCTTGTTGCTCAATTCTTTATTTATTTGCGTACAAAAATCA
>NZ_JBFFKR010000119.1:0-9966 GCF_041555295.1 Ancylomarina sp.
AATGGGGTTCCACCTCTTCCCATCCCGAACAGAGAAGTTAAGCCCATTAGCGCCGATGGTACTGCCGAAAGGTGGGAGAGTAGGTCGATGCCAACCTTTAAGCGTCTTGTTTCTTACGAAGCAAGACGCTTTTTTTATGCCTTAAATTCAGGTAAGAAGGAAAGTTAAAGAAGCAAAAGGAAATAAACTCGGATTTTCGTTTAAAAACGATGGTATTTAAAGTAATAATTTTGATGTTTATATTGTAATATGATAAGGAGTTTATTTTTAAGATCTTCATTTTATTGTCAAATAAATAACTCTTCTAACAATCTATCATTCAGTGGGGTTAACCATTGTGTTGTTCATCATTTTATTACGCATTTTCGTCAAACATTAATGTTTTTTAACCGATTTGTAGTTGAAAAATAATTTTCTTATTGACACTTTCCTTATATTTGCAGGCTATGAAACAAACTTTCATTTTATTCATATTAACTCTATGCTTAAGCTTGTCTTTGGCTGCCCAAAAAAAACTCGGAAACCGAACACAAGGTCAGTTGGGAGAATCGGGTTTAAAGCGTGATGGAGAAAAAAGTGAAATGGATAGTCTAGGCTATAATAGTGTTGAATCGCACATTAAAACTTGGCGACTTTCGGACTATGGTACCCGAAAACTAAACCTTCATGTGGATACTTTATTGTGCAATATCCACAACTTCAATCCTATATATCAAAGAACCATTGCTAATTCGTATCTAGGAAATCTAGGATCACCTTATCAGAGTCTAATTTTCAAAGATCGTGTTCGTAACGAGTCTTTCATGTTCTTCAATACTTTTGAGGCTTATATGAATATGCCAAAAGAAGTCCTGTTTTTTTATACGACGACACCCTTTACAAGTTTCTTTTATGAGACAGCTGGATCTAAAGACAGGGCAGAGAATAATCTTCGAGTTCTGCATACTCAGAACATTAATCCTTTCTGGAATTTAGGTATAAGTTTTAACTTGATTTCAAGCGAAGGGCAATACCAACATCAGAAAACTAGATTATATGATTTCAACTTATTTTCAAATTACGAGAAGGGCCGATATGGTGCTCATTTTGTAATGAATCAGAATAGGATTCTGGTAAATGAAAATGGTGGTGTAGACCCAGATGATTTTGTTTCTGCTTCAGGAGATAAACCTGAAGATGTAAAGGTGAATTTATCAGAGACTAAGAATAAACTGTCGAATTTCAACTTTACTGCAAACCAATACTACAATTTAGGTAATGGAAAAGATTTGATTATTGATGGTGATACCAGTCAGATTTATCCAGTTAAATTGATTCATGATTTTAATTTTGAATCGGATAGTAGAGAGTTTAAGGAAGGTACAGTAAATAAAGATTTTTTCAAGAGTACTTATTTGAATAATGATAAGAGTGCTGATGAAACAACGCTTAAGATGCTTAGTAACGGTTTTCATATCGTCTTTAATGAAAATCAAAATAAGAAATTGAGTTTTGGTGCCCGTTTTGGATTATTGAATAAATTTTCAACTTATAATCTGCGTAGACCAATTGGTGAGAATTTATATTCTCAAAAAGATAAAAATATTCATAACACACAGTTGATGACAAGTATCTTTCGTCAAACTGGGAAGGATTGGAATTGGAAATTCTCTGGTTCTTATGTTTTTGAAGGATACAATCAAAATGACTATCAACTTGATGGAAATTTAGTTTATCAGTTTGGAGATTCAATAAATAGACAAAGTCTTGAAATTACCTCACAGGTAAAATCAAATACGCCTAATTTTTTGATGACTGAATATCATGGAAATCATCAGCACTGGTCTCTAAATCTGGATAAAAGCAAAGAGATATCTTTAGGATTAGAATATCAAGTAAAGAAATACGGATTTAAGATAGGTGGACATATTAGTAACTTAGAGAATTATACCTATTTTGGATACGATACAATTGTTTCTCAAACTAGCAAATCTATCCAGGTTACAACGGCTTATATTGAGAAGGACTTTAGATTAGGTAATTTTACTTTAAGTCAGAAGATTGTAGGACAGAAGAGCTCTAATCAAAATATTCTACCATTACCAGATCTATCAGTCTATAGTAATAATTATTATTCAAACACTTTTTTTAATGGTGCCTTAGACATACAAGCAGGTTTTTCTGTTTATTACAATACTGCTTTTTACGCTCCGAATTACATGCCATCAACAGGACAATTCTTCTTGCAGAAAGAGCAAGAGTTAGGCGATTATCCAAAGGTTGATCTGTATTTCAATTTTCGAATTAAGCGAACTCGTATTTTTATCATGTACGAACACTTAAATGCTACAATGGGTAGTCAAAACTACTTCAGCTCTCTTCATTATCCAATCAATCCAGGTATGCTTAAGTACGGATTGCGATGGACATTCTACGATTAAAAATATCATATTTATTTGACCAATGAACAGTCTGTTTTTTGGTTAGGTGTCCGTTTTTAATTAATTTAAATAACGGTAAGAAATCGCATATGTTTAAATTTAAATATATAAAGTTAATCATCCCTCTAATACTCATGATCTTCCTGCAGACATGTAATCAAAATCGACAAACGATACGATTACGTCAGCCAGCTAAGACTGTGCTTGGATTAAAGCACATCAAGCTGCGTGGTAAATTGAGAGTGAGTACTGATTACAATTCGACAAACTATTTCATTTATAAGGGACGAGCTATGGGCTTTCAGTATGAATTACTGAGTGCTCTTGCTGAAGAACTTGATGTGAAATTAGAGTTGAGCGTTGAAAATGATCTCCAGTCAGCTTTTTCTAGTTTAGATAATGGTGATATTGATCTTATAGGAATGAATCTAGCTATTACTCAAGATAGACAAGAGCGGTTTAATTTCACTTTACCTCATAGTCAGTCGAAGCAAGTTTTAATTCAACGTAAGGTTTCGGTAAATGATTCTATGACTATTATCAGAAATCAATTAGAACTTGGTGATAAGTTGATACATGTTCAACAAGCTTCAGCTTATGTTGAGAGATTAGAAAATCTCTCTAAAGAGATAGGACGTTCTATCAATATTGAGAAACTTGAGCGAATAGAGGTTGAAGAACTTATTGAAAGTGTTTCAAAAGGTGAAATTGATTATACAATAGCTGATCAAAACGTGGCTATTGTGAATAAAAACTACTACCCTAATATTGATACTGATACTGAAATTAGTTTTCCACAGGATATGGCTTGGGCTCTGAGAAAAGGGAGTGATGAGCTAACTGATGCGATTAATATTTGGCTTCAAAGTTTTAAAAACTCAGCGAGATATAACCAAATATATCGTAAGTACTTTTTGAGTTCTAGAATTATAGGACGTCACAATAGCGAGTATTTTACGCTTAAGAGTGGTAAAATTTCGGAATATGATGATCTCATTAAGATAAACTCTAAGATAATTGATTGGGATTGGAGATTACTATCGGCTTTAGTTTCCCAAGAATCGCATTTCGATCCTAAGGCTAAATCATGGGTTGGTGCTTTTGGTTTGATGCAACTGATGCCAGAAACAGCTTTTCGTTATGATGTTGATGAAGACTCTAAACCCGAAGAAAATTTAAAGGCTGGGGCAAAACACCTAAAGTATTTAAGTCGTCGATTAGATAAGATCCTTCTAGATAAAACAGATAAACTGAAATTCTTATTGGCTTCGTATAATGTTGGATTAGGCCATATTCTTGATGCAAGACGCTTGGCCGAGAAGAATGGACAAAACCCTGATTTATGGCAAGGTAGTGTTGATTATTATCTCCTAAATAAATCAAAACCGGAATTCTATAAAGATCCGGTTGTCAGATATGGTTATTGTAGAGGAAAAGAACCCTACAATTATGTGAAAAAAATACTTTTAATATATGACCATTATCAGAATACAGTTTTACTCGATGAGATTAGCTCTCTTGAGTAATTCCTCCAGTTCTGATACAATCATTGCAGTTGCTCCCCACAGTTTATGTCCTTTTACCTCATAATAGGGTGCTTTTATCTCAAATCCATTTTTATGGATCGTTTCCTCATGCTTATTATCGGCCTTAAATAATTCTTGTATATTGGTCTCAATTATTTGTTTGACCTCAAAAGAATCTGCCTTGAATTGAGGTAAGCCTTCATAATAGGCAACTATAGGTTGAACTTGGAAATTACTGATTGGTATGTACAGACCTGTGATTGGTCCAATAATATGTATTTTTTCTCCCAATAAGCCTAATTCTTCTTCGGTTTCCCTGATAGCCGTTTCAATAAGATTTTTGTCGGTAAGTTCAAATTTCCCTCCAGGTAAACTTATTTGTCCACTATGCTTATGATCTCCATTGCTTCTTTCAATTAGAGGGAAATATAACTGGTCTCCTTTTTGGTAAAAGAGAATTAAGACACTACTGTCTCTGGTTAGACTAGGATCATTTTTATTATTGGAATAATTACGAATAGAAGGAGACATTTTTTGTTGAGCTTTAGAGCCAGGTAAGCCCATCTGAAACTCTCTAATGAAGTCTTCTACAAACTGATCTATATTTTTTATTGAATTGGGATATATCATTTTGATGGTATTTGAAACTACCATTAAATATAAGGAAAACCTCGATTCAATCTTCTGAGAGTGTAAAATAATTTACACCGTCGAATGTGAAATTATTTGGATAAGATTATATCCGTGTGTTTTAGCTTAGTCAAATTTTATTGCCTTGCTTGGTGTAATACGAGTAATATAATAAGATGGAACAAGAAGCATACTCACTGTCGCTATAAGTGTTCCAATATTTAGTAAGAACAGGTGAAATATATTTAGATTAATGGGGACAGTGTCTAAGTAGTAATTCACCGGATCGAGACTTATAAGCTGAAAATGATATTGAACCAAACAGATTCCGATACCGATGAGATTTCCCCAAAGCATTCCTTTACCAATAATCATGGATGATTGATAGAGAAATATTTTTCGAACAGACCAATTATCTGTCCCTAGAGCTTTAAGAATACCAATCATATTGGTCTTCTCAAGAATAATAATGAGCAAGCCCGAAATCATATTAAATCCTGCGACTAGTATCATTAAACCAAGAATTATCCACACATTAAGATCGAGCATCTCAAGCCAGTTAAATATTTGAGGATGTCTCTGTTTGATGCTCCTAACTTTAAAAGTTGATCCATCGTTTGTAAATATACCAGTTACATTATCACGAATAAGTTCCTTTGTTTCGTCAAGATTTTCAAAATCAGTTAACGTTATTTCAATTCCACTAACTTGATTGTCCTCCCAATTATTCAATTTTTGAATATGGCGCATGTCGCAAATCACGAAAAGCCTATCAAACTCATCCATACCCGAATTGTAAATGCCTGAAATCGTAAAGGCTCTTTGGCGAATAGGTTGCTGTACGAAGTACATAATTAGTTTTTCACCTACACTTAAATGAAGAAGTTTTGCTAATTTCTCAGAGATGAGAACTTGATTACTCTTTTCTGAAGGTATCATACTTATTGTATCACCTTCAACTAATTTATCTTTGAAGAATGACCAATCGTAATTTAAAGAGGCTCCACTGAGAACGATACCTTGAATTTCATCTTTTGTTTTTATAATACCTGGTTTAGTGGCAAAACTTTGTATGTGTTTTATCCCCTCAATTTGCGACAAATGATCAAAAGGAATCAAGTTTATATCGATTGGATAGGTTTCGAATGAATTGTTATTGTCGTAGTTACTAATTTGAATATGAGAACCAAAACCAGTTATTTTTTCTGTAATACCAGCTTTAAAACCCGTAACAATGGCTATTGCAAGAATCATGACCGATAAACCCAAAGCAATTCCCAGAGTAGCAATGCTAATGATGGGACGAGAGATCTGACGGTCAGATTTATTCTTGTAGGTGATTTTCCTGGCAATATAGAGTTCTAAATTCAAATCGATATTTTTTATCAAAGTTAACTTTAAAATCAACTACAGTTAAGTGTCAATAATAATTCAATTGCTAATAGGTGTTAGATACAAAAATAGTAATTTCACACTTAGTAAATCTAAAATTAAAAGAATGCACCGAAACAAAATCTATCTCTTCACATTTATTTTGTGTTTTTTGATTTTTCAAACTGCTTGTTCCCAAACAAAGTCAAATAAAATTGTTCCTGCTGCCGAACGTTTTTCTGAGTATCAGTCAATCTTGCAAGGCAAAAATATTGCGATTGTTGCTAATCAAGCCTCACTTGTGAATCAACATCATTTAGTAGATTTTCTTTTGTCAAAAAAAGTTAGCCTGATAAAGATATTTAGTCCCGAGCACGGTTTTAGAGGGAATTTAGATGCAGGAGAGAAAGTAAAAGATGGTATCGATTCTAAGACGAATTTACCAATTATCTCTCTATACGGAAAACACAAGAAGCCATATCCAAAAGATTTATCAAAAGTAGATCTTGTTGTTTTCGATTTGCAGGATGTGGGTGTTCGTTTCTATACCTATCTATCGACTTTGCACTATATGATGGAAGCCTGTGCTGAGAATAATATTCCTTTATTAGTTTTAGATAGACCTAATCCGAATGCACATTATATTAATGGACCTGTTTTGGAAGAGGATTGTAAATCCTTTGTTGGTTTGCACCCTGTGCCTATTGTTTATGGGATGACGATAGGTGAGTATGCTAAAATGATTAATGGCGAAAAGTGGTTGAAGAATGGCGTTCAATGTGATCTGAAAGTTATTACTTGTGCCAACTGGACTCGAAATTCAGTTTATAAATTACCCGTAAAACCATCTCCAAACTTGCCTAATTATCAATCTATACAACTTTATCCATCTCTGTGTTTTTTTGAAGGAACAGTGGTAAGTGCTGGTAGGGGGACGGATTTCCCTTTTCAAGTTTATGGACATCCACTATTGAAAAAAGGGAAGTTTGAGTTTAAACCCAGAAGTATTGCAGGTGTTAGCAAGAATCCCAAGTTTAAAGGGCAAATATGTAAAGGTGAAGATTTGAGGTTAATAGATATTGAACGTTTAAGGGAACAAAAAGAACTTGACTTATCTTTTTTACTAAAAGCTTATTCAGAGTTAAATGATCAAACTCAGTTCTTCAATCTTTTTTTTGAGAAGTTGGCTGGAACAAAGCAATTACGACAACAAATTATTCAAGGTCAATCGGAATCTGAGATTAAAGAATCATGGAAAAAGAATCTTGATGAATTTAAATCAATCAGAAAAAAGTACCTTATCTATCCTGATCTGAAATAAATTTTGATGGTTCTGGCTGAGTGATTTTATGAGTATTTTATTTAGAATACTTAAGAATAATCTTTAACTTGGATTTTATTCATCTTAAAATTTAAGAAAATGGCATTCACTTTAAAATTAACTGACAAAGCTCCTAAATTTAATTTATTAGCAACTGACGGTATATCATATAAACTTTCAGATTTTAAATCATCTAAACTACTTGTTGTCTTTTTCACTTGTAATCATTGTCCTTATGTTATAGGTTCAGATGAAGATACGCGTGCCATAGCAGATAAATACATTCCTAATGGTGTAGAGTTTGTTGCCATAAATTCAAATTCAGCGAACACCTATGTTGAGGACGATTACGATCATATGATAGATCGAATGGAAGAATATGATTTCCCATGGGTGTATTTATACGACGAAACACAAGATGTTGCTAAAGCATATGGCGCATTAAAAACGCCCCACTTTTATCTTTTTGATGAAGGTCGAAAGTTGATTTACACGGGGCGAGCTGTTGATAATCCGAAGGATACTTCAAAAGTACAGGTAAGAGATTTGGAAAGAGCTATTGATGAATATTTGGCTGGAAAACCAATCTCTGTTCCATTGACTAATCCGATTGGCTGCAATGTGAAATGGGACGGCAAGGATAAACACTGGATGCCCGCTGATGCTTGCGATTTAATTTAAAATACAAAAGGCTGCTCCATTGGAACAGCCTTTTTATATATACTGACCTTAGATCGTTCTTCCTGGATAAACCTTAAGTGCTTCAGCTAAAGTTTCCATCGCGTTTGCTAGATCTTCTTTTTTTAGAACGTAAGCAATTCGAACCTCGTTTTTACCTAATCCTGGTGTTGCATAAAATCCTGTAGCAGGTGCAACCATTACAGTTTGGTTTTTGTACTCGAAGTCTTCAAGTATCCATTGTGCAAATTTATCTGAATCGTCAATAGGAAGTTTAACGACTGTATAGAAAGCACCTTTAGGAGTTGGGCAATAAACGCCATCCATATTGTTAAGGGCTTCAACAGTAAAGTTACGACGATCGATGTACTCGTTGTAAACTTCAGTGAAATATTCAGCAGGAGTTTCAAGAGAAGCTTCAGCAGCAATCTGACCGAAAGCAGGAGGACACAAACGCGCTTGTGCAAATTTCATTGCGGTATCGATCACGTCTTTGTTCTTGGTAATCAATGCTCCAATACGAACACCACACTCAGAGTAACGCTTCGATACTGAGTCCATAAGAATTACATTCTGCTCCAAACCCTCAAGGTTCATAGCTGAAAAATGCTCTTCACCATCGTAACAGAACTCACGATAAACTTCATCAGAAAATAAATACAAATCATGTTTAAGAACCAATTCTCGCAATTGATTTAACTCATCTTTTGAATAAAGATATCCAGTAGGATTATTTGGATTACAAATAACGATACCTTTAGTTTTAGGTGTCATCAATTTTTCAAACTCCTCGATTGAAGGCAAAGCAAAATCATTCTCGATACTCGAAGTGATTGGCTTAACCACAACACCTGCAGCTACTGCAAAACCATTGTAGTTTGCGTAGAATGGCTCTGGAATTAAAACTTCATCACCCGGATTCATACAAGACATCAACGAGAAAGTGATTGCTTCAGAACCACCAGTGGTAATCAACATCTCATTTTCATCAACATTAATTCCGATGTTCTGATAGTACTTAGCCAATTTCTTACGATAAGAAATATTACCCGCTGAGTGAGAATACTCAATCACCTTTTCAGTACAATTTCTAATCGCTTCCATTGCAACCTCTGGGGTTTTAATGTCTGGCTGACCAATGTTTAATGGGTACACAGTCTTTCCTGCAGCTCTTGCTGCTTCTGCGTAAGGAACCAATTTACGAATTGGTGATTCAGGCATCAAGCGGCCTTTATCCGAAATTTGTGGCATTTGTTATGTGTTTTTTAAGCATTCAGATCGCTTTTCAATGTTTAAGAACTTCTTAAACGATGACTTGCATCCAAGCACTAAAATTGAGTTTTGTTTAGAACTTCATTTGCGCCAAAAGTAAATAAAAATCCAAGTAAAAAAAATGCTTTTTGACTTGTTTTAGAAAAAGAGCCTAAGGTCTTGAAATAGAAACGACAACAAGCCTTGCTGTGTGGCATTTAAATCGTTTGTAATTTCACTTAAAATTGAATACATAATATTCTTATGGAAATCTACAGAAGTATCAAGAATCGAATTGGTACGCTTTTATTTTAAGTTGTTATTTGGACGCTTTTAACGCCGTTACAAAAAGGGCGAAAAGCATGAGTTAAAAAGGATAATGTTTAGCAACAGATAAATGCGGGTATATTGGATTATACTTCAATTGTGGTTTGAAAAATATTCGGATGGGTTTTAAGGGATCGCCACACACATGTTTCTGTTTAATGATAAATTTTAGCAGGCATGCTAAGGAATTGTTTTACTTCATAGTATATTTATGAAACTATTTTTTTGATATAAATGGATAGGGTAAAACCAGTTTCAACACTCTTATTGATATTAACTAACCAAACCCAATTAAAAAAAAGATTATGATTAAACACTACTTTATTCTTTGTTTACTACTATTTATTAGTGGTATTTCGATGTCCCAATCGTACAATAATCCTGAAAGCATTGTATACGATCAGGCGGATGATCGCTATTTTATCTCGAATAAGGGTGCTAA
>NZ_JBFFKR010000120.1:0-9917 GCF_041555295.1 Ancylomarina sp.
AGTTGATCGGAAATCCTGTAGAAATAAGAAGACTACCAAGAACACAAGAAGAAATGCTTCAATTAAAGTCATGACAACATGATCGATAGAAGCTTCCAAAAACTCATTGGTATTAAAAGGGATAACATATTTAATCCCCGGAGGAAAATCATTAGATGATTCTTCAAGCACTCTCTCAATCTCTTTTACGATTTCTTGTGCATTCGATCCTGCAGTTTGATAAACCGCCATAGCCACAGAAGGATAACCCGCCGTTTTATTTTGAGTTGAGTAACTAAAAGCACCCAATTCAACTTTTGCCACATCCTTTAATCTCAGGAAGTTGTTATTGCCTTCTGAGCGCAAAATGATATTTTCATATTCTGATACTTCAGAGAACTTCCCCTTATAGCGTATCACATATTCGAATGACTGAGATGAATTCTCACCAAACTTACCCGGAGCAGCCTCAATATTTTGCTCATTTAAAGCATTCGCAACATCCTGAGGAGATAAGCCATAGACAGCCATTTTCTCAGGCTTCAACCAAATCCTCATGGAATAGTCACGAGAACCAAACACATTGGCATCACCCACACCATTGATACGCTTGATCAAAGGAATCATATTGATACGAGCATAGTTCTCTACAAAAGTCGCATCGAAATCCTTATTCTCCGAATACAGGGAAAAGAACATCAATACCCCATTCTGAACCTTTTGAGTGGTTAACCCAGCTTTGATCACCTGCGAAGGCAGTTTGCTGTTAACCGTAGCCACGCGATTCTGCACCTTTACCGCAGCAATATCAGCATCGGTTCCCAATTCGAAATAAACATTGATTGTTGCCGCCCCAGAGTTACTTGAGCTCGACGACATATAAGTCATACCCTCTACCCCATTCACAGCCTCTTCGATAGGTACAACCACCGATTTCAAAACGGTTTCGGCGTTGGCACCAGGATACGAAGTCGATATTTTCACCGTTGGAGGTGCAATTTCAGGAAACTGCTGAACAGGAAGGGATGTTAAGCCCAACACACCGAGAATAACAATTAATATGGAGATAACAGTCGATAATACCGGCCGTTCTATAAATTTTTGAAACATGATATGCAGTTTTAATTGGTAATTATCAATAGATAATTAGTGATTAGTTGTCAGATAAAACTTCTTTGTTTGAACCAGGCTGAACAGCTAAACCAATCGGATTCGGTATAATCTGCATACCTTCACGAAGCTTGATCAAGCCATCATTTACGATAACTTCGCCAGCCTTTACACCACTTTGAACAATGATATCATTCCCCACAGTCTCAGAGACGATCACTTCTTTTGATTCAACCTTATCTCCCTCACCTACAACATAAACAAAACGCTTTCCTTGTAATTCGAAAGTAGATTTCTGAGGTAGAAGAATGGCACTTTGTAATTGAGTTGGGAACTTAATTCTTCCACTGTTACCATTGCGCAACAATCTGTTGGTGTTTGGGAATTTAGCACGGTAATTCACACTACCAGTTCTGGGATTCACCATACCATTGATGGTTTCAATTTTCCCCTTCTGATTATACAAACTACCATCAGCCAAAAACAATTCAACTTCAGGCATTTGATCAATCTTCTCTGCCATGCTATTGCCACCTAAACTTCGAATGAACTCCAAAAGTTGTTTCTCATTCATACTAAAATAGGCATACACATTATTGATATTTGAAACTGTGGTTAGAGCCATCGCTTCATTTCGACCAACCAAGCTGCCGACTTTATATGGGATGCTACCAACAATACCATCCACAGGACTGGTGATAATGGTATAATCCAGATTTTCCTTTGCATTTAAATAGTTAGCCTCAACTGCATTCAATTGGGCTTTAGCCGCATTCAACTTGCTGGTTACTGTTTTCAGCTCAATGCCACTGATGATATTCTTCTCAACCAAAGGGCTTATTTTTTCAAGTTCAACTTGTGCCACTTCAACCTGCGATTTTGCAACCTCTATATTGGCTTTTGCAGCATTAAGCTGTTGGTTTAAAGTCTCAGCACTAAGTTTGAATAAGAGCTGTCCCTTTTTTACGGTAGTCCCTTCGTCTATGTATATCTTTTCGATAAAACCATCCACTTTTGAACGGATTTCCACGTTTTGTTCGCCTTCTATATTGGCAGCATATTCCTTATAAATCGTCACATCAGCTTTCTCGACAGTTTGAACCTGAAAAGGTGCTGCCTTATGAGCCATTTGAGGTTTCCCTGATTGGTTACAGGAAGACAAAGCCAATAGGGCTATGCCAATAATTGTTAGAAATTTACCTTTTATCATGATTGTATAAATTATTTGAGAGTTAATTACTAAAGGTTCGTTTTGTTCGCCCAGAAACGAACCCGTCAGGCACAAAAATAAATACAGGAAGTCTGTATTTATCTAATTAGTATGTTATTGGATGATTAGTGATGCGAATTCATGTCACAATTTGCTCTTACATTTTCTTTCAGCGTCTCCAAAAGAGATAATGAACTTGAAAGAAAATCGAGATAAGGGTAAGATTTATTAATAGCTGGATCAACATCCTTTTCATGCATTTCGTCCCTGAACTCTGCTATTTCCTTGACTATTTGATATTCCATTCGATACTGAACAATCTCATCATCAACTCGGGCCAATAGGGATTCAGGAGATAGAATAAAGTACTTTTTACGATCACCCGGTTTGGTATAAAATGTAAGCATTCCCCTATTCGAAAGCAATTGTATGTTTGTAGAAATAGTACTCTTGCTGGCAGCCAAAAAAACGACTAATTCATCGAAAGTCGTTCCATCACCTTTGTTAACAACCAGACTGGCAAAAATTCGGGCTGCAATTGGAGGCAGGTTATCCTGACGCTCCATAAAGAGACCAAACTTCTCAACCAATTCCTTTTTACGAATTTCTAAGCTCTTATCTGAATTCATAGTTTTTGATATTTAATGATGCAAACATACGATTAGTTCGGTTACTTCCGAACCAATAAGTGTTAAAAAATAAAAAAACACAAATTAAGATTATTAAAGCCAGCAAATATCAGGTAAAAAGAAATCCAGATCAGTTATCGTACTGATCTGGATTTTATATGCGTCCACATTAAAGCAAAACATCTACATTAAAAACGCCATTATTTATAGGAATCCAAATACAATTGCTCAACCTGTTCTCTAGCCCATGGTGTTTTTCTAAGAAATGTCAAACTCGACTTGATAGATGGATTGGACTGAAAACAACGAATCTTTATTCTATGGCTCAATTCTTTCCAACCATAAATGGCCTCTAAATATTCCAACATATCAACCAACGTCACCCCATGTAAAGGGTTGGATGCTTGTACCTGTGTGACTTTCTTAATCTCCTCCATTTGAACCAAATCTAATAATACATTACCCGCTTAAGAAACGATTCTACAAATGTAATGAAAGAGATTAGAAATAATCTTCATTTGAAAATCTATATTATCAAAAAAATCTTCGAGAAAAGAAAAACCTCAAACAATTCTATTTAATTTTTTACATTATTACTGAAATAAAACGCTATTGATATGACAAAGATTTAACATCAATACATTTCAAAATACACCTCACAATAAACGACTTTATCATCTTTTTATCCAATAATACAAACCCTCAATCAACCACACTCAAAAACACTAATAATCTTACAGTTACCTAATAGTCATAATCAGTATATTCAACCAATGTTTAGACCGAGGCTCCTTTTTATTCCACAGAAAAATAGTAAGGTCACTTATTTTTTATTTATATTTAGACTGCTTAATTCAAAATTATGCATCAATCAACCACGCTTATCTAGATTAAAACAGATATTCAATTGAGCATAATTTATTAAAAACCCTAACTATGACCAAAAGAATAACAAGAGTTCTTGTAGCTAATAGAGGTGAAATTGCCTTAAGAGTTATGAGATCATGTAGGGAAATTGGCATTCAATCAATTGCTGTATATTCTGACGTTGATCGTACATCGATGCACGTTAGATATGCCAATTATGCCTACCCTATCGGACCTGCTCCATCTAATGAAAGCTACCTTAACATCGACAAGATTATTGAGGTTGCCAAAATATCAAAAGCTGACGCCATACATCCTGGCTATGGATTTTTAAGTGAAAACGCAGAGTTTTCGAAAAGATGTCAGGAAGAAGGCATCATATTTATTGGCCCTACCCCTGAAATTATATCGACCATGGGTGATAAAATTACAGCCCGTACAACCATGATCAATTCTGGTGTTCCGGTTGTGCCTGGGACCAAAGAGAATCTGACAGACGACGCAATGGCTCTCAGAGTAGTCAAAGAAGTTGGACTACCCGTCATGATTAAAGCCTCAGCTGGTGGCGGAGGAAAAGGAATGAGAATGGTAGATAAAGAAGAAAATATTCTCAGTTCACTTCGTGCCGCCCGTTCCGAAGCCAAATCATCCTTTGGTGATGATTCTGTTTATGTAGAAAAATACATCTCCTCTCCTCATCACATTGAATTTCAAATTCTTGGAGACAAGCATGGTAATGTCATACATCTCTGCGAAAGAGAATGTTCGGTACAACGTCGTCACCAAAAAGTGGTTGAAGAAACACCTTCTCCATTAATGACTCCTGAGTTGAGAGAGAAAATGGGTAAATCTGCCGTAGAAGCCGCAAAGGCAGTAAATTATCACGGAGCTGGAACCATAGAATTTCTTGTTGATAACGATCTCAACTACTACTTCTTAGAGATGAACACCCGACTTCAGGTTGAACATCCTATCACCGAAAGGGTAACCGGATACGACCTTGTAAAGGCTCAAATTCATATTGCTGAAGGCAGACCTCTCGAAATAAAACAAGAAGATGTCTTCCAGTTTGGACATTCGATAGAATGCCGAATTTACGCTGAAGACACCGACAATAACTTTATGCCAAGTCCTGGACTCATTACACACATCACCGAACCCATGGGTTTAGGTGTTAGAACAGATGGCTACGTTTACGAAGGTTACGAAATTCCGATTCATTACGACCCCATGATTTCGAAGCTGATTATTTGGGCCAGAACCAGAACCGAAGCGATTGAAAGAATGCGTCGTGCACTGTATGAATATAAAATTACAGGCGTAAAGACTTCGATTAAATTTTTAGAGAGAATAATGGAATGCCCCGACTTTAAGGAAGGGAAATACGACACCCACTTTATTCAGGATAATGAAGATTTCCTAATGGCTCCTGATTCTTCAAAAGAAAGATTCGAAGATCTGGCCATTGTTGCCGCCTTTCTAGACTATAATCAAAAGCTTAAAAATGCACATGGTAGTGATGTTATCTCATCAGGTACCAAATGGAAAGAATTCGGACGACGATCTGCCATGCATAGAGCCAATAAAAACTAATCCACTTAAAATATAGATTATGTCACTAGAAATAAAACTGGGCGATAGAATTGCCAAAGTCGAATTGCTAGCAGAATCAGGCAATCAAATAAAAATAATGGTGGATAATAATGAATACGACCTGGATTGTTACCAAGTTGAAAAAGGCATTTATTCCATTCTATTCAAAGGGCGTTCGTATAATGTTGAACTTATCGATACCATCTCTCCAAAGAAATACTCCGTCAACACTTTTTATCATTCTTACGATGCTGAAATTATTGATGCTGAAACTAAATACTTACAGGCACGAACTGGCGGTGATTTAGAAGATGAGCAAAGCACGATCATATCACCTATGCCAGGAAAGGTTGTTAAAATACCTGTTAAACTAGGCGATGAAGTTAAAAAAGGGGATACCCTTATTATCGTTTCAGCAATGAAAATGGAAAGTGAATACAAGGCAGGGAAAGATGGTACCATTTCTGAAATTTTTGTAGAAGAAGAAGATACGATTAAAGCCAATCAGGCATTGATACATATCGAATAAGTCAAAAACACAGTTATGAGTATTTTACCTCATAGATATTCAAGTTCCTATCAACAAAAAAAGAATCATGCTTACTATAGAAGATAAAATCAAAAAATTTGAAACTCTTAGCAAAGCTGCCGAACTGGGTGGTGGTGAAGAGAGAATTGCAAAACATCATGCAGGAGGCAAGAAAACAGCTCGTGAAAGAATCCATGATTTAATGGATCCCGATACCTTTACCGAAATTGATAAGATGGTGACTCACCGTTCCACTGATTTTGGGATGGAAAAGACAAAAATACTGGGCGATGGTGTTGTTTCTGGTTACGGTAAAATTGACGGTAGACTTTGCTATGTTTTTGCACAGGACTTTACTGTTTTTGGAGGTTCATTGAGTAGTGCAAATGCTGATAAAATAGTAAAAGTGACCAAGCTTGCCATGAAAATGGGTGCCCCCATTATCGGACTCAACGATTCGGGTGGAGCCCGAATTCAGGAAGGTGTTCAATCTTTGGCTGGCTATGCCGATATTTTCTATCAAAACGTACGCGGCTCGGGTGTAATTCCTCAGATTTCTGCCATTATGGGACCTTGTGCCGGTGGTGCCGTTTACTCCCCTGCCCTTACCGATTTTATCATGATGGTAAAGGATACCTCTTATATGTTTGTTACCGGGCCTGATGTGATTAAAACCGTCACTCACGAAGAAGTTACAAAAGAAGAATTGGGTGGAGCAATTACACATAATTCAAAATCGGGAGTAGCCCATTTGGTTGCTGACGACGACGAGCAAGCCATGATGATGCTACGAGAGCTGATGACCTTTCTCCCATCAAATAATATGGAAGATCCACCGATTAAGCCTTGTACTGACAATATTCACCGAGAGGATGAGAAATTACAGCAAATGGTTCCTGTTGATCCCAACAAACCTTATAATATCAAAGACATTATCGAGATAGTTGTTGATGATAAGAATTTCTTTGAATTGATGCCACTCTATGCTCAGAATATCACCATTGGTTTTGCTCGTTTGGGCGGACAGCCAGTTGGTATAGTTGCTAATAACCCGGCTTTCTTAGCAGGTGTTTTAGATATCAATTCTTCGACAAAAGCTGCTCGCTTTGTACGCTTTTGCGATGCTTTCAATATTCCTCTGGTTACTTTTGTTGATGTACCTGGTTTCTTACCAGGAACCGAGCAAGAGTATGGCGGTATTATCAAGCATGGGGCTAAGCTTTTATATGCCTTTGCCGAAGCCACAGTGCCAAAAATAACTTTGATTACTCGTAAAGCTTATGGTGGCGCATACGATGTGATGGCTTCCAAGCATATTGGTGCCGATATCAATTACTCCTACCCTACGGGTGAAATTGCTGTAATGGGTGCCGAAGGTGCTGTAAATATTATGAGTAAAAACCTGAGCGACGAAGAAAGAGCTGCTGCTATTGAGGATTACCGCGACAAGTTTGCCAATCCGTATAAGGCTGCTGAAATGGGATATATCGATGAAGTGATTCAACCTAAGCAATCGCGTTACAAGTTGATACAGGCTTTGGAGATGTGTCGTAATAAAAGCGAACACAACCCACCTAAAAAACATGGTAATATTCCTCTTTAATCAATTACATACTACAACAGAAAAGGCTATTGAATATCACATTCAATAGCCTTTTTCTCCTATGGGGCCCCACTTGCGCTGCCGAGGCCAGAATAAAAAGCTTATGAGCGTCCATTGTCAGCCTGCCGTGAGGCGTGCTCCAGTTGCATCCACATAGAGAAAACAAGGATCAGGCTGACTTGATTCTTTTGTTTACTTTTCTCATCTAAGGAGAAAAGTAAAAGCCATGCGGCTTGAGCTTAAGAAAAAAATAATGATTTTATTTTAAAATTCACGGTAGAAGTTCCCTATAAAACGTCACCTCAAACGCCTTAACATGAAGGGTTTCTCATCATACCACTTCTCAATAGAAGAAATTGAATTCTCATCTTCAATAAACAAATTCAATTCGTAGTGAATATATCCACCCTCTTGAAGCATGACAGGAATAAGTGCATGAAAATTCCTTATCTGCTTATTAAAAAAACGATTCTAAACAAAACCACACATACTGTATAAACATTACTAATCAAGACCTTGACACTTATTATTTTTTTGTTTCCGCAGCTAATAAGCTTTAATTTTACAAGTATGCTGAAAATAGCAGTGAATATTAGTTAAAATCAAATTCAGAGGAGGTTTATATGAACAAGCTGAAAATAATATTGGTCATGAGTATTGTATTGATGTATGCCAATTCCTTAAAGGCACAATACATTATCGAACAAATTGAGTATGAAATTCCAATCAATTATGAACTCCTTAAAGAGGGTACAGACTTCGAAGATCCTATAGATGAGGCTAAGTTTTTTCTAAACCTTCCTGAAGGTAAACTAAAAGCGTCAGCCTATAGTGAATATGACGAAATGGAAATCCAAAAATCAACAATCTACATCAGCGGGGACAACTTTGCAGTGGATAGCCAAACCAAAGAAGAGGGCAAAATCACAGTCATATCAAACTATAACAAAGGTATAATATACTACGTGCTTTGGTCTCAAAAGAAAGTATATGAAATGTCTAAAGAAGACATGGAAAATATTCAAGCAGAAGCCAATGACGCAGTCCAAAAAATGATGGAGCAACTCCCACCCGAAATGCGGGAACAAGCAAAGATGGTAATGGAAGCCGAAAAGGGGCAGCAGGAATCAAAACAGAAAATAATATCAACTGGTAAAAAGATGAACAAATACGGATACAGCTGTGACCAATACATAATAGAAGGGGACAATGACGTGATGACAATTTGGGCGTCAGATGATATACTGGGATTGGCAAAAAAAGCACAGCATGTTTCCGAAAAGTTATCCAAAATCTTCAAAACAGATGATAAGAAAGAAAAGGATGAATGGGACCTCGTTTCCGGAAGAATACCCATTGAGGTACGGACTTACCAAATGGATCCTATGATAGGAGCCAGAATGGAGATACAGGCCATCACAAAAATAAATAAAACCAATCCTCCAGCAGAAAAGTTTATTGTCCCTGGAGAAGCTCAAGGCTTTACCAGAAGTTCATTCAAAGAGATGATGAACCAAATGATGCAAGGGCAAAGAGCTAAATAAGTGACCTTATAAGGAAAATGTAACATTTAGTGTAGATAATCAGTTTTTAAACCTTTTTAAAAATCAAATTATGAAAATTAACAAAGATGAGATTCCAGCCATCATGCAAACTCCTGATGCAATTATCCGAAACATAAACGGATGTGGAGGTATGACAATTGCCTATAATGAGTTCCCAAAAGGAATGGACTTTTCCCCTTTCCTTCAAGGATTAGAGAATGACAGTTGCCATTGTCCACATTGGGGGTACGTCCTTCAAGGTGCAGTAAGGTTAATATATAATAATAAATCTGATGAAGTTGTCAGAGCAGGTGATGTATTTTACTGGCCCGCTGGACATACAGCAATTGTAGAAGAAGATCTAAAATTTATTGATTTTAGCCCTGAAAAAGAATCCAGTGAAGTAATGGAACATATTGCCAAAAAGATGGCTGAGCTTGGAGAATAAATAAAACCAATCCACCAGCAGAAAAGTTTATTGTCCCCGGAGAAGCTGAAGGCTTTACCAGAAGTTCATTCAAAGAGATGATGAACCAAATGATGCAAGGAAAAAGAGAATATTAACGGAATACAATTTTAGGGATGGATTATTAAAAGAAGTCTGTTTTTTTTGAAAGGAGGATCACATTTATTACCCATAAATAATCATTAGCTTTCTTTTAATAGCTCATCAATTTTTAATTCATATTAAAAATAATGCGATGAAAAAACATCATTTACAAAGCTATCTACTAACACTCACGATCATTCCTCTTCTATTTATGATGATCGCCTGGACTGTAAAAGACGAGGGCAAAATACCTATCACAACTTCTTCAGATGAAGCTCTAAACCATTATTTGCAGGGGCTTGC